>JAGXNQ010000230.1 GCA_019894955.1 Promethearchaeota archaeon
ATCAAATACTTCAGAATTAGTATTCCAAGACGTAAGAGTACCTGAAGAAAACATATTAGGTGGTCTAAGCAATGGATTTAGACTTGGGCTTCAAATTCTGGATTATGGAAGAATTACTATCGCAGCTCAATGTCTAGGTTTGGCACAAGGCTGTCTAGAAGCGTCTATTAAATATTCAAACGAAAGAGAACAATTTGGAGCTAAAATTGGTAAATTTCAAGGAATTCAATGGAAAATAGCAGATATGGCAACGGATGTGGAATCTGCTCGATTATTGACATATAAAGCAGCATGGATGTGCGATCAAAAAATGAATTACGGATTAGCGGGATCAATAGCTAAATTAGTTGCTTCAGAAGCTGCAATGAAAGCCGCTCATCAAGCAGTTCAGATACATGGTGCTTATGGTTTAATGAAAGCTTATGCCGTCGAAAGATATTTTAGAGATGCCAAGATGGGTGAAATTTATGAAGGTACCTCTGAAATACAAAGAATGGTTATCGCAAACCACATGTTAAAAGGAAGGTAACAATTTTTTTCTTTCTATTTTTTCTTTCTTATATAATTTCAATTCAATTTGACAATAGTTTCAATTTTTTTCATCATTTATTAAAAAGAAAATGCAAAATTTGATAATATTTTATAATAACCTTTGATATTTTGATCTAATTATCAAATTATTATCAAAGGAATACATGAATCATGAAAGTTTTTGTTTGTATAAAACAAGTACCAGGGGTATCTGAGGTCAAAATTGATCCCAAAACAAATACTTTGGTAAGGGAAGGAATTCCATCAATAATCAATCCTCATGATAAGCACGCGGTTGAATTAGGTATTTCAATCAAAGAAGAATACGGTGGAGAGGTTATTGCTTTAAGCATGGGACCTCCTCAAGCAGAAAAAGCCCTTAGGGAAGTACTTTCTATGGGTGTAGATAAAGCTTATTTATTGACAGATAGAGCTTTTGCAGGAGCGGATACTCTCGCAACTTCACACACATTAGCACTAGCGATAAAAAAATTACTAAAGGAAACAAACGTAAAGCGAAAGTATATTGTAATATGTGGAACACAAGCTACAGATGGTGATACTGCTCAAGTCGGCCCAGAATTAGCTGAAGAATTAAATATCCCTCAAATCACATACGTTTTAAAATTCCGTTTGGAAGAAGATGATAAAGTGATTGTTGAACGAGCTTTTCGAACAGAAGAAGTTGTAGAAATTGAAACCAGGCTTCCCGTATTAGTTTCAGTTGTAAAAGAAATTAATGTTCCACGCATGCCAGGAGTCCAAGGAATTGTAAATGCGTACCAAAATAAAGAGGTCATTTATTTAAATGCTGATGATATCGGTGCAGATAAATCTAAAATTGGTTTAAACGGTTCCATGACAGAAGTGTGGAAAATTTTTATTCCTGAAAAAAAAGTAGATCATGTTGTTTTAACAGGGACGATTGAAGAGATGGCACAAGAATTATGCAATAATTTACATGATGATAAAGTGATTTAGTAGGTGAACTCATGAGTATAAATATTGATAGTGAACTATGCACTGTTTGTGAATCCTGCATTGTAGCTTGCCTTTATGGGGGCGTAGAAATCATCGAAGATTCAGCAGTAATTACCCCAGATTGCACTTTATGTGGTGCGTGTGTAGACGTATGTCCTGTAGATGCCATCACCTTAGAACGTGCAGATCATACGGAACAAGTAGATAAATCACAGTATAAAGGAGTCTGGGTAATAGCTGAACATTATGCTGGAGAAATTCACAAGGTGGCTTATCAATTACTAGGGAAGGGAAGAGAATTAGCCAACATTTTAAAAACTGATTTAACTATAGTTATTCTTGGTATTAATTTTGATAAAATTTTATCGAGTTTTGGTGATTACGGAGCAGATCAAGTAATTTATATAGAATCAAAAA
>JAGXNQ010000231.1 GCA_019894955.1 Promethearchaeota archaeon
TTATTTTTTTATTTTTTTAGAAAGATTTGTCGTTAGATATCTTCTTTAATTTTTTTAGTTTGAGTATCTATAAAAATTTATGCATGATTCGAGAATGAATCCTTAGAATTAATTGGATCAATACTGGTAGGAAACTTGCACAATGCATTGATCTTCTTTCTAAAAATTAGGATTAATAAAGTTGGTTCTATTATGATATTTGATTTTGAAATTTTTAGATCCAAATAGATCTCTCTGTAAATTAAAAAAAAATTATTAATTTATATACTATTTTTGGATTTTAACTCTTTATGGTGCAAATGGAGCATAAAGCCCCCTGTACACTGGATAGAGCCGTAAAGCACCCATAGCGTTATAGGGTACGTTATAGAGATTTGAGGCGTGCGTGTAGAACAAATTCGAATGATAGAGAGGAGCATGGAATTGCATTCTTGCCAAATATCCTTGAATGTTTTGATAGATGGTGTTTCTGGCTGCTTCATCCGTTTCTGCTAAAGCTGAGCCCATCATGGCATTTAAGTGGGTATCATTGACTTGAGCATAGTTTTGGCGTGATTCGGGATTAAATAATGGGTCAAGCATGTTGTAAGGATCAAGATAATCTGGATCCCTATTAAAAACGTATACGCCCAAGGAATCTCTTTGTTCATAACCAAAATCCCAAAGATCCTCCCAATCCAAATAATCATCTATCACATTAATACCAATTTGTTTAAACCAAGTCGTTACTACAACTTGGAATGCTTCTCTAAATGAATTTCCTACATTGTATGTGTGTGAGACATATAAAAACGGAGTGTCACTTTCTGCTACAGCTATCCATTCTGCATCTGTAGTGAATCCAACACCAAATCCCATCGATTGCATGAATGTTCGTGCTAAGGTAAGGTTATATGTCCAAGGAACGATAGACGAGTTAAATGAACCACCAAAACCGGGTGAAATAGCCGAGACAGCTCTAATAGAATCCCCTAACCTTAAAACATCAGTTACATAAGAATAGTTAATTGCATGAGCCATGGCCAATCTCCAAGTTAGATTATATTTCTGATTGTTGAATCCCATGTATTGATAATCTAAACTTGGTTTACCAGTGTCTTCAGTGAATCTCTTTACTTCAATTTTTGGATCAGCTTCATATATTGCGAGATTTTGATCTGCCGGCATTCTATTCCAATCAATTGTATATCCAAGAAATGCGTTATGAGCAGTGGTTACATCACTATAGATGGCAAAAATTACTCCTGGGAAGTTAGCAGGATTCTGCCAATATGCATCGTAGCGTACAAACCTTACTTCTACACCAGGAACGTATACAAG
>JAGXNQ010000232.1 GCA_019894955.1 Promethearchaeota archaeon
GCGGAAATAGCTTTGTAAATTGTAAAAACATAAAATTTTTTTAATTCTCAACAATGGAGATAATTTAGGAAGAAAAAATGAAGAAAGTTGTGTATTCAAGAGCTCCTGTAAGGATCTGTGATATAGGCGGGTGGACAGATACATGGTTTTATCCAAGAGGCGCAGTATTCAACATTGCTGTTGATCTCTTTAATTATATTAGAGTTAGTCAAAATAATCGGGATTTTGTTCGAATATCCTCAGAGAATCTTGAAATTGATACTGAATTTGACATCAAAAATATTGTTTATGATGGAGAATTAGACTTATTAAAAGCTGTAATTAAAACGATGAGAATTAACCGGGGAATTGATGTAAATGTAAGATCTGATGTACCTCCTGGCTGTGGAACAGGTACTAGTGCAAGTGTAGCTGTAGCCTTAATAAGTGCTTTAGCTAATTTTCAAGGAGAATATAAAGGTCCCACTGAAATTGCAAGTATAGCCCATCAAATAGAAACTGACGAGTTAAAATTAGAAAGTGGGGTTCAAGATCAGTACGCTGCCGCATATGGGGGTATAAATTTTATGGAAATTGATTATCCTTCTGTGAAAATAACACCAATAAATATTACTAAAAACAGAATTTATGAATATGAAAATCAACTAATGTTAGTCTATTTTGGATCCCGAAGTTCGAGTGAAATGCATGAAGCAGTAATCGAGAAATTTAAGCAAAAAGATGTAAAAGTAATAAAAGCATTTGATACAATTAAGAATTGTGCTCTAGAGATGAAAAATAGTTCTAAATTAACAATGGAGGAAATTGGAGAAATCTTGAACACAAATTGGGAAGCACAGAAACAATTACACCCTTTAATGACAAATAAAACTATAGAAAACGCTGAAAAAATAGCGAGAAATAAAGGGGCTTTAGGATTCAAATGCAATGGGGCAGGTGGAGGTGGATCCGCTACAGTATTAGCAAAACCTGAGGAGATATACTCTTTAAAGAAGGAATATACTCGAAATGGATATAAACTGCTTCCATGCAAATTAAATTTTGAGGGTGCCTACAGCTTCATGCTTTAAAAAGTGATGAGTTTAGTTTTTATAGTTCCATGGTAAAAATTTGATATGACTCTTCCCGATGATTCACTTATCATCTCAAAAATAAAACGCTTTCCTGAAAGGTTAAATTTTCACCAATTACTAATCTTCAATAAATCAGGCATATGCATTTACAAATTTAATATTTCAGATTCATTTCCAATTCAAGAAGAACAACTTATTTCATCCTACTTTACGGCATTAATGTCATTTAC
>JAGXNQ010000233.1:0-641 GCA_019894955.1 Promethearchaeota archaeon
GGACAGTTCCATACTCCATGTTTAATGCTACGCTTTCTAAAGCGTAAGGAAGACGTCCATCTTTACGCCAGTCAACTTCTTTCTTCTTAAGTTTGGCTAAATCTTCTGGTTTTTTAATAAGGGTGTCACGAAAATCGATTGTTGGCATTGAGTTTTCACCGTAAACCAGTTTACCCCCCAATGCTTCTACTTCATAATTGTAAGCATCAGCAAAACCTAAACACGAATCCATGTTGTAATAATTTGCTACATTAACCGAAGTCTTAATCAGACACTTTGCATCGTAATAAAATTCTTTGGCTGGAACTTTAGCAACAGTCATAGCATGGTCATGCATCTGAGCTGCAATTGGAATCCACTGCTCATCCTCACCATCACCTGAAAAAAAACTAGCTAATCCTACTCTTTCTTCAGGCATTTTAAGCCACCTCCAAAGGTTTTTCCATTAATTTTTTAGCTTTTTCTACTGCATCAAATGCATCTTTTCCCCAAGCGTCAGCTCCGATTTCGTCTGCAAATTCTTGGGTTATAGGTACTCCACCAATAATTACCCTAACTTTGTCGCGAATTCCATTATTTTGTAGCGATGTGATAACCTCTTTCATATCAAGCATAGTCGTTGTCATATAACAACCTAAACC
>JAGXNQ010000233.1:651-1242 GCA_019894955.1 Promethearchaeota archaeon
CCTAAACCTAATATATCAGGATTATGTTCTTTTACTTTTTCTATAAAGGTTGCTACCGATGTATCTTCTCCAATATCTATAACCTCAAATCCACCGCTCCTTAACATAGCTTTAACCATTAATTTACCTAAAGTGTGCATGTCTCCTGCTACAGTGCCAATCACAACTTTTCCTGTTGCGCTATAATCCTCAGATAATAATCGAGGTTCAATAACTTCCATTGCCACTCTAAAGGCTTCTGCGCTCATCACAATATCAGGTTGAAAATATTCGTTGACCTTCCATTTCTCTCCGGCTTCTTGAATTCCGGGAACAATACCTTCCTTCAATATAACGACTGCCGCAGTACCATTATCGAGAGCCTTCTGAGCTAAATCAAGAGCTAAGTCGTCATCTCCTACTAATACTGCTTCTTTTAAATCGTTTATAATATGTGTTTCAGTCATAATAAATCCTCCTTTTTAGTAAAATTTTTTTTAAAAATTTAAAGGTAACACTAATATTTTTGATAACTTCACTTATATAACTTTTCTACCGAAAAAACTTTTTTTGGGTTTAATATGTAGAAATAGGTATGTTATAGTTATTCAT
>JAGXNQ010000234.1 GCA_019894955.1 Promethearchaeota archaeon
GCTCATAGGTCATATTGACCGGTTTTATTGCTACCCATTCTTCAGGCAGACATATGTACTCAGCATTAGCACCACCAAAACTAATCACCCAGATATTTCCAAAAACTTGGTCACCTTTCTTAAATAGAGTTACGTCTTTGCCTATTGATTCAATTTCCCCGGCCAGCTCATCCCCGGGTATAGTTTTTCTTGGTCTTATGAAACCAAACATTATTCGCGCGGGGAGCCAGTACCAGAGAGGGTGTGTGGAACTTCGAATTCTACAGTCCCCTGATCTTACTGTGGTTGCGTGAATTCTTATCAGTACTTCATTGTCTTTTGGAACGGGTTTCTCCACCTCATTGAGCTGAAGAACTTCCGGTGGTCCGTATTTTGTGCATACAATGGCTTTCATTTTGGTGTCCTTTCATTTCTCTGATTACTTATATTTCGCAGATTCGGAAACTATAGCTGGTGATTTAATCCCCTTCACGATCAGCCACAGCGCAAATACCATTTCTTGCACCCCGATTGGAAGATATAGAAATTCAGTTAAATTGATGTTGAAAAACTGCAACATATAAGCTGCGAACGACAATGTGGCTCCAACAATCCCCCAACCGGATAACCAGCGCGGAATGAGCTTTTTCTGATACAGAAGAACGTTCAAAATTAGCGCAGATAGTGACCAAACGATCCCAGACCCAATTAAAAAAGTCCACTCACGGGCAGCTAAAAATAAGGTACCTGCGGTTTGAAAGTAGGGAGTATCTGGAAATCCTGCGGCTGTGTATTCCTGACTTAAAGTCAAAAGAGATAGCAGGATGAGGCTGTGAATCATCGCGCTAATGGCCTCCATAAACCTGAGACTGAAGAACCCAAGAGCTAGGGCTTCACTATGCTTCTTCAAGACTGGGAACAGCATGACCGGAATGCCAACAACTGCAAGGGCCCAAATCAACTCGATGAGCATTCCTGTCAACACTTGGTTTTCATTTGCAGAAACGGTGACAAGATAGTCCGGGATAGGTTCCGCGAGAACTCCTCCTCCCAAGAATCCTAGAACAAGGGCAGTCATTATCGGCGCTGCCGTCGCAACTATGAATAGTACTCCAACAATCCTTGCGGTCCTTTTGTTTGAATTCATTTCTCATCCCCTCTCTTTGTTTTGATGTATGATACCTTGCGCCTCACGAAACAGACGTGAGAGAAAGACGAATAGGG
>JAGXNQ010000235.1 GCA_019894955.1 Promethearchaeota archaeon
AATTGGAAGAAATGTTATGGAGGCGGAGGGTTCGGGCGTGAAAGATACAGGTCATTTCCTATCGTGTTGTTTTTGTTGTACGTGTTGCTGTATAGGTGCAAAAGCCGCTGAGTATGCATCATCATCTGCCAGGGGATCGGATGGAGTCCTTCAAAAAATTGAAGGATTAGAATTTAAACTTGATCCAGTTAAATGTGTAGGTTGTGGTGATTGCGTAGAAGTATGCGCTTTCGATGCTAGGGAAATAGTTGAAGGGAAGTCGACTCTTAACCTCGATTACTGTATAGGCTGTGGAAGATGCGTCGATGCTTGCCCAAACGGAGCGTTATCGATCGTAATTGAAGATCCAACATCTATTGATGAGTTCGTTGCGAGGATCGAATCTCTAGTTGATGTCGAAAAACAACAAAAAAAAGTTGGTACTTAGAAATCGCTATTCCAAGTTCATGATAACACCCTAATTTTTGTTTCGCTTTTTTTTTCAAATGTTTGGAAAGACAAATTCAGAGTCTGATTTCAATGAAAATTCCTTTGGTTAACAATTATTCTTGCTTCTAGTAATTTAGCAGCCATTCGAATTAACGCAAATTATCAAAAAATTCATTAGAAAATAATAATTCTAATAATTATGAAAGCTGCCGTATTAGAAGGCGTGAAAAATTTAGTTGTAAAAGAAATTCCTACCCCAATACCGACAAGTGATATGGCTCTTGTCAAAGTAAAAGCGTGTGGGATTTGTATGACCGATTACAAGGCGTATTCTGGAGAGCGAACCAATGTAAACTTTCCGACTATATGCGGGCACGAATTTTCGGGAGTAATAGAACAAGTTGGCGATAATGTAAAGTTTTTTAAGCCAAACGATGAAATCATTGCTTCGCCTGTCTCTAACTGTGGAATATGTGAAGATTGTAGGAGAGGTTTAGCACAGTATTGTAAAAATGGGGCTGTTATTGGTGGTGACGGCATGGATAAAATTATTGATGGAGCCTTTGCTGAGTACGTTCTTGTACCAGAGAATTCGCTTTATTACAAACCAAAAGACATTACTTTCAACGCTGCTGCGTTAGCAGAACCTCTTGCAGGATCGTATAAGGGTATGATCGAATATTCAGAATTGAAGATTTCCGAAGATCTGGTAATTATTGGCGCAGGAGGTATGGGG
>JAGXNQ010000236.1 GCA_019894955.1 Promethearchaeota archaeon
GCTCTTGGCTAGGTAGAATTGCCGGAGATTTTATAGGGGCACCTTTAGAATTAAGACCTATTAAAATTATTGAGCGAAGATATGGCGAAATTAAATATTATCCTAAAAAAATTGATTTAACCTACGTTAATGACGACGAAATGTACGAAATCATCGCCTTAATCGCTTTAGAAAAATATGGGTTAGACTTAACAGCAAAGGACATTGCCTTAGAGTGGGTAAAACTTCTCAAATATGACAAGGCAGTGTTCACTGCGGAAAAAGTGGCACTAAATAACATAAGATCAGACATTTTTCCTCCAGAATCTGGAACACATAACAATTCGTATTTCGATTTTATAGGGGCTCAAATGAGAGCAGATATTTGGGGTCAAATTGCTCCGGGATGTCCAGAAATCGTCAAGCACTATTGTGAAATGGATGGTTCAATCTCACATGCAGGCGTTGGGATAGAGGGAGAGATATTTGTTGCTCTTCTAGTTTCCAATGCTTTTTTTGAAAATAACATTAGACAAAATATTGAGCAATCATTAACTTTTTTACCAAACGAAAATGAGAGCTTATACACGAAAACAGTAAAAAAAGCAATATTTCTATACGAACAGAATCCAGATGACTTTAGAAAAGCTCGAGAAATCTTAATTACTGAATATTGGAGAAAGGTTAAGGAAGATCTAATTCACAAAGAACCTAGCGGTGAATCAGACAGAGCCAAAATATTAAAAGGAATTGAATCAAAAGTACACGTAATTCCAAATATCGGGATTATCGTGCTTTCGCTTTTATATGGCGCTCAAGATAAAGTGGATCCCTTTGGCCGGTCAATCTGTATCGCCGGTATGATGGGATACGATACCGACTGTAATTGTGGTAATATTGGTGCAATGCTTGGCGCTAAGTTAGGTGCTGATAACATTCCTTTAAAATGGAAAGACCCTCTACAAGATACTTTCTCTACATATGTAAAAGGGCACGAAAAATGGAAGATCTCTGAACTTTCGCGCAGAATAGGTAATATTGGAGTAAAAGTGCTTAAGGAGAAATGTAGTGAAGTTGTTCGTCTGATTTAACAATATTGTTAAAAAACTATAAACATCCAACTCTAAATGATTTTATCTATAGACTAAAATGTTAAAT
>JAGXNQ010000237.1 GCA_019894955.1 Promethearchaeota archaeon
TACTGAAGGTGCGCATTATGCGTATAATTTTATCAAAAAAGTGAACCTTAAAAGTGGGCAAAAAGTGCTCGTTAATGGTGCAACAGGAGCTATTGGCTCAGCGGCAGTTCAATTTCTAGAATATTTTGGTGTTAATGTTACTGCAGTGTGCAATACGAAAAATATGGAATTAGTAAAATCATTAGGAGCTAATGAAGTAATTGATTATACAAAAGAGGATTTTACAAAAGATGATCAAACTTACAGCTTCGTTTTTGACACTGTTGGCAAAAGTTCATTTGCTAAATGCAAACCATTGTTACAACCTGGTGGCGTTTATATTTCATCAGAATTAGGTTATATGGCTCAAAATCTCTTCTTAGCGCTTATAACACCAATAATTGGCAACAAAAAAGTCATATTTCCGATTCCTACAGATTGTAGAGGAAGTGTACTTTTTATCAAAAAGCTCATTGAGCAAGGGAAATTCAAAGCAGTGATAGATAGAAAATATCCGCTAGAACAAATTGTCGAGGCGTATAGGTATGTTGAAAAAGGACAAAAAACAGGAAATGTAGTAATAACTGTGGAGCATAATAACTAATTATGAAAGCAATCGTCTATACGAAATATGGACCACCAGATGTTCTTGAACTGAAAGAGGTAGAAAAACCTACTCCCAAGGACAATGAAGTACTGATAAAAGTACATGCTTCAACAGTAAGCTCAATAGACTTGAGATTCCGCCAGGGCAAGAATATTATTGCCCGAATGATGTCAGGGCTGATTAAACCAAAAAGTAATGTATTAGGCTCTGAACTTGCCGGGGAAATTGAATCGGTAGGGAAAGATGTAAGGTCCTTCAAGTCTGGCGACCAGGTCTTTGGATATACCGGTCAAGGCATGGGTTCCTATGCCGAGTATCGATGTATGCCTGAAGACGGGTTTGTGGGATTGAAACCGGTCAATATGACCTATGAGGATGCTGCCGTAGTTCCCTATGGGGCACTCATGGCGCTGGATTTGTTGCGAAAGGTAGACATCCAGAGCGGACAGAAAGTCCTCATCAATGGTGCTAGTGGAGGGATAGGTTCGGCTGTGGTGCAGCTTGCCAAGCACTATGGAGCGGAAGTGACGGGGG
>JAGXNQ010000238.1 GCA_019894955.1 Promethearchaeota archaeon
GTTAGATGTGTGCATTTTCAAGGGAGGCGGTTTCTTCACCTTTGTGCAGCAAGCCATGAAGGTGCTCTCACATAGACATCTCCAGGACCCGAAGGTAGAGTACCACCAATGTCGTGAAATAGTTGTCGAGCCAGCGCGCCCACTGCCAGTTCATGTAGACGGCGAGCCTTTTACCACGACCCCGGTCGCCATCCATACCGTGCCCTCATCGCTAAAGGTGATAGTGCCGAAGATTGTGCCTGCTAACTTATTTAGCCCGCTAACCCGCTCTTCGCATCGGTAAAAGTTTTAGAGCAGAGGAGTTGGAGGGAACAGATATAAAAAACGCCAGCAGTGAAAAGCTAGCGCTTCTAAATTTCTTGGGGGAGGCGGGGGAGGCCCCATCTCCATCGTACCGAAATTATTCCACGGAGCCTTAGAGAGCGGTGTGCTTTGGCAGTATTGTTGAAAAGTTCATGTTAATCACCTAGAGTATAGGCTAAATATTGAGTTAAAACTTACTTTAAACATATAGCAGAGAACTTCTATCTATCTGAATAAAGGAGAATGCTATGAAAGCGATTGTATGCACAAAATACGGGTCACCGGATGTTCTTCAGCTCAAAGAGGTAGAAAAACCTATTCCCAAGGACAATGAAGTACTAATAAATGTACATGCCACAACAGCAAATCGGACCGACTGCGCAACACTTAGAGCAGAACCGTTTATTATGAGGTTTGTCACAGGTCTATTCAAACCAAATAAACCGATTCTTGGAACCGAATTTGCTGGCAAAATTGAAGCTGTTGGCAAAAACGTAACGTCTTATAAAGCCGGCGATAAGGTTTTTGGATTTGATGACAACGGTTCAGGGTCTCATGCCCAATACATGACAATATCAGAAGACAAAGCGCTGACAACAATACCAAGAAATATGACATATGAGCAGGCTGCAGCTAGTACTGAAGGTGCGCATTATGCGTATAATTTTATCAAAAATGTAAATATAAAAAGTGGGCAAAAAGTTCTCGTTAATGGTGCAACAGGAGCTATTGGTTCAGCAGCAGTTCAGCTTCTAAAATATTTTGATGTTAATGTTACTGCAGTGTGCGATACGAAAAATATAGAA
>JAGXNQ010000239.1 GCA_019894955.1 Promethearchaeota archaeon
GTTTAGAATAACTTGAATAGTTATTAGGTTTCTCACAATGGTTGGTTCCTGAGATTCAATAGTTATAATAAGTGTGATGAGGATAATCGAAGAGTAAGCTATGTTTCCACCCGTTATTACAAGATCATTTAGAATCTTGATTGAATAAAAAACAGCAAATAATTGAGTAAATACAAATAAAAAGCCAAAATAGGCATAAAAATAAGTCATGGACTTATCTAATTTAACTAATTTTACAATCACCAATGGAGGAATACCATAAAGCAACAAGTGTAGTATTAAAATGACTATTGGATCCATAATATTAATCTAAATACTTAATTTATTTTCGGAAAAAAGTGGTTTCAGATTAGATTGCGCCGCTAAATTAATTACAGATTTCTGCTCTTCAATATCGAGTTTTCGGTACCGTTTGACGGCATCCAATATTAAAGGCCATAACCTCACATCACAAGGTAAAGAATAAGTAGTTACTCCCTCCTGTGATAAAGTAAACCATACTGCTTGATCTACCATTTCTTGGTCATCAAGAGGTTCATACCAAGTATTGTAAGTTTTTTCACCTATCCACCTTCCCTTGGAAATTGCTTTAATAGCGGTAACTCCAATATTTCTATCTTGAGCCATCTTAAGGAGAGGTCGAAAATCGGTGACAGGAGATGGTTTCGTTAGGGCTGCAGCATATACAGGCAATAAAACAGTATCAAAGTCATCTGACAACTCAAATGCCTTTTGGAGTACTCTCATATCAGCGTGTCCTGTAATTCCAATATGCTTTATTAGTCCAGTTTCTTTAGCCTCTTTAAATGTTTCCATAGCTCCCCCCTCTCCAAGAATTTGATTTAATTCTTCCATTGTCGAGACTGAATGAAATTGATACAAATCAAAATTTTTTGTTCCAAGACGTTTCAGTGAACGAGTTAAATGTCTTTGTGCTCCACTCTTATTTCTCTTCAAAGTTTTTACCGCCAGAAAAAACTTATTCCTGTATTTTTCTAACCATGGTTTAAGCCGAATTTCTGCATTCCCATAGGTAGGTGCCACATCAATCATATTTATTCCATGGTCCATCGCGAGTTTAACAGCTCTATCAGCTTCCTCTTGGTC
>JAGXNQ010000023.1 GCA_019894955.1 Promethearchaeota archaeon
AAATACTTCCTATACCACTTGAAATTAAACCTAAAATGAGCATAGAACGACGACCATATTTATCAGTTAATGCACCTCCTATCGTACTACCAATTATACTTCCACCAGCAAATATTGCAAATAAAAATCCTACTTCTATTATTGTTACATTAAAATGATCTATAAGATACACTGAAAAAAAAGGAAATAACAAGAAGCTTCCAAACCTATCGATGAATGTGGCGAGAACCAGCACTTTAAATGGATTTGGGTATTCTTTATAACTATTTTTAATTTTTGTAAACATAATTAATTCATCAATAATACCATTGTTTATTCTCTAGAATTATAACGACTTCTGATTAAAATAGATGCTTGATGTGAAGTATGAAGAATAAACGAATTTTTGAAACAAATAATAAATAATATTTAAAATCTTGATATAAATATATTATCTAAGTAAAATACAATAATTTAGGTGAATCTTGTATGTATGATTATTTAATAAGTGAAGATGCGAAAAAAATCAAAGAAGAAGTACGTTCATTTGTAAGAGATGAAGTTCCTCACTCTTTAATTAAAAAAATGGATAAAGAAGAAATTAATTATCCTGTTGAGTTTTTACAGAATCTTGGTAAAAAAAATCTTATAGGCTTAAGGTTTCCTAAGGAATTTGGTGGTCGAGGTTTAAATTGGGAGTGTGAAGTTGTTGCTCTTGAAGAAGTAGGCGTACTTGGGAGCTCTTTACCATGTTTATATTCTCTTCCTATAATTACTGGAGAAGCTATGAATTTATTTGGCTCTGAAGATCAAAAATTAAATTACTTAAAGCCAATGTGTGAGGGAAAAAAGTACACCGCAGAAGCATTGACAGAACCAAGAGGAGGGTCTGATTTTTTTGGTGCAACTTGCACGGCTGTTAAAGATGATGATCATTATATCCTGAATGGGGAGAAACGTTTTGTTGTTGGCGCTGAGGGAGCTGATTTCTTCCTAGTTTATGCTAAAACTAACTTAGATCCAAAATCGGATCCTCGATCATCGCTAAGTCTATTTATTGTGGATCGTAGTGAAGGTGTAGAAACGGAGTATATTTATGGTCTATTAGGAACAAGAGGGGGTGGAGCCGGAAGACTCAAATTTACAGATGTTCAAGTGCCGCAGAAGAATGTTATTTTGGGAGAGGGAGAAGGAGGGAGAATTTTTTATCAAATGATGATTCCTGAACGCCTTACAACAGCTGCGGGTTCATTAGGATCAGCAAGAACTTGTCTTCATATTGCTACTAAATATTCAACTAAAAGGAAAGCTTTTGGACAGACAATAAAAAACTTCCAAGCAGTAAATTTTAAGATTGCTGATAGTATTACCCTATTAGATGCCGCAAGATCAATTGTACTAAATACCGCAAAAACGATTGATGCAGGAGGGCCACCGGCTTTACAGAGGAGATTGGTGTCTGAATCTAAGAAGTTTTCTACTAAATCTTGTTGGAAGGTTATCAATAACGCAATGCAAGTAATGGGGGGAATTGGTTATACTACAGTTTATCCCATTGAGAGAATACTACGGGATAGTCGGATTGGGGAATTGTGGACTGGAACAACAGAAATAATGAACTTAATTATCCAACATGAATATTATAAAGAATTACTAAGCGAAAAATGGCTTGATCGAGATGTAGAAAAAGATGCTATTGATGCTGAGCATGAAGAAGAAAAACATTTTGGGTAAATAAAAAGATATCCCCTTTTTTTTATTTTAAACAATTTTAGTTATAAGAATATGACAGAATTATCAGAGTTAAGAAATTGGATATTGCAAATGATTGAAATTCGGGAAAATGATTAGACTACTTCCTTGTGAGAATAATATCGTTGTCTAAGAATTTCAAATCCAATTATAGTTGCGGCCGAATTAAGCGGGAGAGATCCTGCAAATTCTCGCTTATAAGGAATGGTAAACCGTAAATCTGCTTTATCTAAAAAAGTGCGATTAATTCCCCTTTTTTCACCCCCAATTACTATAAATAGAGGGGGTTTCAGATTACTTTGATATATTAACTGACCTTTATCTTTAGCAGTACAAGCAATGGTGTAATTATTAGATTTGAAGAAGTTAGCTGTTGTTTCTATATCTTCAACTAATGCTATCGGCATTAGTTCTGAGGTGCCTGCGGAAGATTTAATAATAATTGCTTCCACATCTAGCCAACTTCTCTGTTTCATCACGATTCCGTCTATTCCTGCAGCATATAATGACCGTATTGTGTAACCAAGATTATAAGGGTCTTCAATTCCGTCCAAAAAAAAAATTACGCTGAGTTTTGAATTCAAGAGTTCAGGTAATTTTTGATAGGTTCTTTCACTTACAATAGCAGCAATTCCTCCATGAGTCTTCCCATTTGCATGTGTTTCAAACCACTTTTGATCCACTGCTTCAATCTTGATTTCCTTGGAACTTACTGATTCAAGTATCTGCTTGAGAGATTTCGCCTGTTTAGTATTCCTTTTCCTCTGGAGCTTGGCAACATCATAAAATAAAGTCAGAACCTTACGATATCTTGAGTGCAAAACTGCATTTACAGAGATTTTTCCCTCAATTACAATAGAAGCTGTCATTTTCTTCTTCCTTTAAATGTGAGTATGATTTTATTAGTTTTAAACGAAATTAGCTATTTGGTTATCTACAGAAGAGAGATTAACAAACTTAGTATTAGCACCTTATTGTTTTATTTTTGTTTAGATAGATATCTAACTTTTACAAGTAAGTCTCTTAATTCCATCTTATCATTTTCTGCGGTTATATATTTCTTTTTCACTCCTTCGGCTAACGGGAACGTTTTTATTTTATTGCCTTGTAGAGATACCATTTTTCCAAATATACCCTCTAATACCAGGTTCATAGCAGCTAATCCAAACCTTAATCCTAGTATTCGATCGAATGAATTTGGAGGTCCTGCCCTCATTGTATGACCTAAAACAACGCTCCTGCATTCAAATTCAACCTTGTTTTGTTGAAATGTTGCTTTTAGGTCTTTTCTTAGGTTCAATTCATCCACTATTATTTGAGATATGTTCAATTTTGCAAGTAAAGGATTTCCATACGTATCTTTAGGCAATTTTTCAATAATTTCTTTACTAATTGTCTTGAAATCTTTCTTTAATGAATCATTATTAGGATAAGCACCTTCGGATGTAGCGATGATGTGATACTTATACCCAGCATTTACTCTTTCTTTTAAAACATTTATTACATCTTTCTCTAAATCAAAGGGAGTTTCTGGAATTAAAATAATATCTGCACCGGCCGAAAGTCCACTATACATTGTGAGGAAACCAGCATCTCTCCCCATAATTTCCACAATAAATACCCTTTGGTGTGATCTAGCTGTTGTTGTTAAATTATCCATAGCGTTGGATGCGAGCTGTACCGCGCTCCAGAATCCAAAAGTGTAATGTGTGCCTGCTAAATCGTTATCAATAGTTTTGGGGCAACCCACAACTTTAGCACCTGCATATTTATGCATTGCATCTGCAACGCTAAGTGTATCATCACCACCGATTGCGATTAAAGCATCTATATTTAATTCCTCAAATTTTTTAGCTAATTCCTTCGCTCTTTCTTCCTTCGAAGCAACTCCCTTAAATGGATTGGTGCGACTTGTATACAATAAAGTACCTCCTACCGTATGAAGATCATCATGTTCTGCTATATCTAAGGGGATTGTTAAGTTTTCAACAAAACCCTTCCACCCTTTTAGAATACCTACACATTCTATACCTGCATCGAAAGCTTTTAGCATTATTCCATAAATTACGGAATTTAAACCTGGACAATCTCCACCTCCAGTTAAAATCCCTACCCTTTTTATTCCCATGCAAAATACCTTTATTATTTTTTGATTTAATATTATGGTTATTTCCTTTTAAAAAATTATATTGTTCCTTTCCTACTCATCTGATAATTGAGGTGTATCTAACTTCTGATATGAATATTTTGATTCATCTTGAGGGATTATATAGCTACCTCCCCCAGTATCAGTTATTACCAAGGTAAATTTAAAATCTCCCTTAATAGCTTTGCTGATATTATTTAAAATTTCATCTATTTCCTTCTGTTTTTCGTGATCTCCATCAAGGCTATTTCGATAAATTTGCACTGCATTCTGAAATCGCTCCAAGATTCCTTCTACATTCGTATAATAAAAATCTGCACGTGGACCCGGTTCCACTAAAACTTCTAATTCAGGAATCTCTAAAATGCCAACTGGTGAACGATAAATTTTAGATTTGAGATCACTTTCATTCGTAACCTGTAATGATATAATTCCGGGTTCAATTCTAGTTGTTAATGGAATCACGTCATTTGTAGTAAACATGCATTCATTACATTCAAATTTAACAATCAGCATTTTGTCTCCGTCGGTCATGTCATAAACTGTTTTGGTCAATTTGATAGTTCCATTAGTACAAGTAGGGCATTTGAATGAAAATTCTTCTTCCATTTCTTTGGCTTTTTCAGACATCGGATCACATTATAACGTTTATTTCTTGATTCTTTCTAAAGTATCTCATGTGGAATTCTTTAAATTATGAAGAGATCTACTTATTGTTGTCAACTAAGATATTTCAAATGATTTATTCTTATTAAAACGTGCACTTATGAATCTTTTCCAGAAATTTTTAATGGAATGTTAATTATTTTACTTCTAAATGTGTTGATTAATATGAGTAATGATACTGACATGGAAAAAATTGTAGAGGTTACCTTCCACGGTCGAGGTGGACAGACAGCAATTACCGCCAGCCAATTACTAGCACAACTTGCTTATGAAAAAGGATTTAAAGACGCTATAGCAATCCCTATAATAGGTGCAGAACGAAGAGGGGCTCCCATTCAAGCATTTTCTAAGTTATCGAGGAATAAACAAATAAAGACATTTGACAGCGTGAAAAATCCGGATTACATGATTATTTTTGATACTTCATTACTAAATATTCCCTCTATTATGGCGACTATAAAGAGTGGTGTAACTTTAGTCATTAATAGTAAAAACCCAATTGACACATGTGAGTTTCCAGAAAATATTCGTTATTACATAGTAGATGCTACAGGTATATGTATAAAACAGAATTTCATGCATTCTAGTGGACCGATACTAAATATTCCCATGTTAGGAGCATTTGGTAAAATCACTGGATATTATGACATTGATACAATGAAAAAGGTCATATATAAAGAATTTGGAGAGACCCGGGGAAAGAAAAATATTGAAGTTGCTATTGAAGCATATAATAGTGTTAAGGAGGTTGAATATGAATGAATAAAGTGAAATGGAAAAATATTTGCGAAGACAAAGATAAAAGACCAGAAGTGCAAGAATATCATAACTGGAAAGATTTACCTCCAATTCCAATATCTTTTCCTATTAAAGGGAGTATAGGGACGACAGGAGATTGGAGAACGTTTAAACCAATCGTAAATAGAGAGACTTGTACAAAATGCGGAATTTGCTGGATGTATTGTCCTGAAGGTACAATAATCAGAAATGAAGAAGGAGAATTTGAAGTTGATTATGTATATTGTAAAGGTTGTGGCATATGCGCTAAAGAATGTCCAACTAAAAGTATAGAAATGATAAGGGAGAGTGAAGAATAATATGGTTGAAGCACAAGAAGACTTTATCCAAGAAAGAGAAACAATAATAATAAAAGGAAACGTGGCAGCAGCATACGCTGCAAAATCTGCACGAGTCCAAGTTATAAGTGCTTATCCTATTACTCCACAAACAACTGTTGTAGAAAAATTATCTGAGTTTGTGGATAACGGTGAGATGCCTGGGACTGAATATATTAAAGTCGAATCAGAACACACCGTAATGGCTTCAATTATTGGAGCAAGTACTGCAGGGACTCGTACTTTCACTGCCACCTCAGGTCAAGGATTATTTTACATGTATGAGATGGTTCATTGGGCTGCTGGTGCTCGTTTACCTATTGTAACTACAATTGCTTCTCGAGCACCAGCACCACCATGGAATATCTGGGCAGATTTTACTGATGTAATAAGTTGCAGAGATACGGGATGGATGATTTCATTTGCAGCAAATCATCAAGAAATTTATGATGATGTATTAATGTCTTATAAGATTAGTGAAGATTACGATATTTTATTGCCTAAATTTGTGGCATATGGAGGATTTACTCTCTCTCATACATCTAAACCAGTAACCATAGAGGATCAAGATGCAGTAGATAATTTTTTACCACCGCTCCCAGATGAGAGAGGATGGCCACATATTTTTCTTGATCCCGAAAGACCAATGATGCATGGAAATTTAATAATGCCTTCTGGTTTTTATAATGAATTTAGATTAAAAATTCATCATACAATGCTTTTAGCTAAAGATAAAATAAAGGAAGTAGCAAAAGAATTTGAAAGTACATTTGGAAGACATTATGGAAATGGTTTGATTCAAGAGTATAAAATGAATGATGCTGATGTAGCAATAATTAATTATGGAGAATTAGCAATGCAAATGGAACAAGCAGTCGATGACTTAAGAGAAGAAGGGTATAAAGTGGGATGTGTTAAATTGCGTTATTTCAGACCTTTTCCTGTTGAAGATATTATCAATGTAGCAAGAAAAGTTAAAGTTCTTGGTGTAGCGGATAGAGCTACTGCATTTGGATCTCCTACTGGTGGACCTGTAAGTTGCGAAGTGAAATCAGCTTTATATAATTCAGGAGTTTCTACCCAAATATTACCAATCATAATGGGTTTGGGAGGTAGAGAAGTAACCTTAGAACAACAGAAGAACCAACTTAAAATATTAATAAATTTGAATGAAACTGGAGAATTTCCAAAAGACATGATAGATGGAACTTTCTGGGATGGTTTATTGGAGGTAGAATAAAAATGGTTTCAATAAAAGAAGCTTTAGAAACATATCAAGAGGAATTTTTCCTAGCAGGAAACTCGACTTGTGCAGGGTGTGGTCTTGAAATTGCTTTAAGATGGGCAATGAAAGCTCTTGGACCAAACACGTCGTTAGTCACACCTGCAAGTTGTTTAAATGTAGTTGTTGGGTTATGGCCAAAAACAGCTCCCAACTTTCCTTTTATGAATATGGCATTTGCAGCGGGAGCTGCTGCTGCAACAGGCGTTTCTGCAGCATTTAAGGCAAAAGCTTATCGTTTTCCAGGGAAAGTATGGGAAAAAATGACAACTTTAGTCTTTGCTGGTGATGGAGGAACGACTGACATAGGAATTCAAGGATTAAGTGGTGCTGCAGAAAGAAATTCAAATATTATCTATTGTTGTTATGATAATGAAGCATATATGAACACAGGAATTCAGCGTTCATCAAGTACACCACATGGTGCAGTGACAACCACTACCACTTTAGGAAAGGAACGATACAAAAAAAACCTTCCACGAATAATGGCATCACATGAAATTCCCTACGTTGCTACTTGTTCTGTAAGTGAACCTTTAGATCTTTTCGAGAAATTTAAGAAAGCGAAATCTATTGAAGGATGTAAATACATACATGTGTTAGCATCTTGCCCACCTGGATGGGGAATCCCCTCTGAAGATTCTGTAGAAATTCCTCGTCTTGCTGTAAAGACAGGATCTTGGATTTTATATGAGGTTGAAAATGGGGTAATTACGCTTTCAAAAAAGAGTAAACCATTACTGGATCCATCAAAAAGAGCACCTTTAATAGATTATTTATCTCGACAAAAAAGATTTTCGAAGATCTCAGAAAAGGATTTAATTGAACTCCAAGAGAGACTTGATCTTCAATGGGTAAAAATCTCAAGTGAAATCAAATGCCAAGAAAATCTTTCTTGATGTTTTTTTATTTTTATATTTTAGATCTTTAAAATAGTGAAATTGATATTTAATGGGTTTTTTAATCAAACTTAAAGGAAAAGAACTTAAAGATATAGAATTGTACCTCGATGTTGCTGTAGATAATATTATTGAGGGGAAATTAATCGCTTTCCCAACTGATTCTGTTTATGGGATTGGAGGAGATCCACTTAATATTGAAGTAATTGAAAGGATTTTTGAAATAAAATTCCGAGATCGAAAAAAAGGCTTATTACTACTGGTTGCTGACTATGAAGAAGCAGCAAAAATTGCTCAATTCAATATTATGGCAAATAAATTAGTAAGACACTATTGGCCTGGACAATTGACGCTTATATTAAATAGAAGCGAATCGTGTATTATTCCAGAAGAATTATCTGCGTTTCAAAATACTCTCGGTATTAGAGTTCCAGAAAACGAAATTATATTGAGTATATTAGAAAGATTAAAAGCTAGGGGCCGTTTTGGGGGAATAATTGGAACCTCTGCAAATTATTCAGGAGAACCTCCTTCAATAAGTGGAGATGAGGTTGCACGTAAATTTCTAAGCCCGATTGATTTCATTATTGATGGGGGCAAATCTAAATCTAAAATGTCCACCACTATTGTTGATTGTACTTCCCAAGAACCGAAATTTCTAAGAATTGGTGCAATATCGGATGAGGAAGTTCTTGAAGTATTAAAAAAATCAGAAAATTAATAATTTCATCAAAAGATCATGACAAATAATTTCAATTTTCTAGTATCTACTTCCCGTTTTAATGAGATCAATGCTAGAGCGGAATTATGGTTTACATTATTAGTTTGTGGAGATCGCTATCCTATTATTTCAAGTTTAGAATTTCAGGGTTTATTAACAGCATTTACAGCTCTTGGAAAGGTGGAAGTTATTTCTAAAATTAAAGAATTACTGAAAACGGATCCAGATTTTTTTCAATATATCCTAAAAATAGTTCCAATTGATTTTGTATGCAAAACTGATATTGACGTAATAAAAGAAATTATCCAAAGACATCATAAAGAATATTTAAAGGAAGACGAATCCTTTCGGATTGATTTGAAAAGACGGAATAATGAAAATATTAATAGAACTCAGTTTATTAAGGTCGTTGCAGAGATATTCAGCAATAAAGTCGATCTGGACAATCCTGATAAGATAATAAGGATAGAAATTTTAGGAAATTTCTGTGGAATATCATTTTTGCAATTAAATGATATAATTAAGGCTCCTATAGAGAGAGATAATATTTAATTAACTTTGATTTTCTCTAAACTTAAGAGTGCCATTTTTTCACTAATTAAATCATTTAATACCTTGTATAAATTAATTAAATCTTCTTTAGATGGATTTTCCAGTATAATATTCAAGCCATATGTTTTTAAGACAACTAAAATTTGATTATCTGAAATTTGGAAATAGTCTTTAACTCGTTTAAATTTATCATAACTTATTTTATTCAAATCAATATCTAAATGTTTAGCATTTAATTTTTGAAGTATGTCTTCATCTATCAATGAGAGCTCCATTGAGGGAGAGATAATGCAATAAGTGAGTTTTTTATTAGAAATATGTTCGAATTTCAATCCAAAATCATATAAACTTTGCTTAATTTGTCTTTTTGATGCTAAATATAGAATAAATTCTAAATTTTTTTGATTTAATATGTTTACCCCCTTTTTAAATGCTTTCATTGTAAAATAGCAAGCGTGAAACACGTGTTCTGAATTTAAAATGAAATCATCGTTAAAAAATTGTATCATAGATCCCTTCTTGTCTTTTTGAATATCCTCAATCAATTTGAAGAGATCCTCCAAACTCAAGGAATTTAATCCCAGTTTGAGTTTAGAAATACCAACACTATATTTTAAATCGACTTCATTAATTTTAAATGATTTTATAATCATACAGGAATGCTCCACTTTAGCCAGATCGGCAAATTAATCCTTATAATAATTAAAATAGATAGCAAGGCTAATAAGTAGCACGTGAATATCCAATCTTTTACTGTATATTTAATCGTAAAATAGAAGGTACGTTTTTTTTCACTTCCAAAAGCTCTTGATTCCAACGCTTCTGCAACATTGAAAGCTCTTTTTATAGAGCTTACTATTAAAGGGACTATTAGAGGAAATAGATTTTTCACTTGATTAATTATACCTTTCTGTTGCATTTCATACCCCCTACTTTGTTGTGCATCCATAATATTTTGTGCCTCTATTGCAATAGTGGGAACGAATCTAAAGGCTAATGAAAAGGAGAAGGCAAATTCGTAGGGAACTTTCATGGATATTAAAGATAAAGCTAAATCATTTGGATCGACAGTTAGAAAAAATACAGAGAATGCGGATAACATTATTGATATTCTAAGAACCATTGCCATGGCAAAATTCAATGAAATAAAGAGGGTATTTAAAAGAATAATGATGATAAAGAGAAATGACATTCCCCTTAAGCTTTTAAACCAAGATTTAAATAATCTGCCTAAAAGTATGAGAGGGATTAAACTAATAAATAAAATAAATAGGGGAACTATTTCATTAAACATTAAAGCATTTATCGTATAAATGATAGCAAATAAGAGCTTTGCACGTGGATCAAGGTTGTGTATTATAGTATTCTTCTTTAAAAATCTAAATGCATTTAAAAATTGTAATGACAATTAATTCACCTCACTTTTTTCTTTCTCAAAATAGTTGCTGAGAAATTTTACCATATCTGCTTTCTTTATAATATTATCAGGCACTTCCCATCCTATAGTTTTCAATCCCAATTTTAATTTATAAACATTAGGTAATATTAATGAGGAACGGCTAACAAGAGTTTGGTTAGTCAACAATCTGTCTGTTGGTCCATCTGCGAGTATTCTTCCGTTAGTCATTAAAACCACTCGTGGAACGTGTTCAAAAGCAAATTCTACATTATGAGTAACCATAATTATCGTTTTTTCCTTCTTACTCTCTTTTTTAAGCATATCTAGAAAAAATTTAATTTCATTCGCATCTTGACCAAGAGTTGGTTCATCAAATACCAAAATATCCGGATCACGACACATTATCGAAGCAATCGCTAATTTTTTTGATTCTCCACCGGATAAATTCATTGGAGAGTGACTTGCATATTTTTCAAATCTATATTCATTTAAAATACTAATAGTTTTCTGTTCAACTTCTTCTTTACTTAAATCCAAGCTCTTCAATGAAAATTTAATTTCTTCTTCTACTGTATTTGAAAATAATTGATGCATGGGATTTTGAAAGATTATACCTATTTTTTTTGATAATGAGCCTATTGATGAAGTGTTGATATCTTCTCCTTCAATTAAAACTCTTCCAGAAGTAGGTCGAAGTAATCCATTTAACATTCGAATTAAAGTTGTTTTTCCTGCTCCATTTTGCCCCATAATTGCAATAGTTTCGCCTCTATTGATTTTAAGATTTATCTCCATTAATGCTATCGTTCCATTGGGGTAGGAAAAATTCACATCTTGGAAGTGTATTAATGAATTCATATCATTTAACATTTTTATGAGCACACCTTTTTAATGCTTGTTCAAGAGATATGGGGATTGACTTTTGGTCTAAATTTAATTGTTTAAAGATCGAATAGATGACCGGTTTATTTATATTCAGGTTATCGAAAACTTCACTTTCTAATACGTTATTTGTTGAATCATGAATAAGAATACTTCCCTCTTTCATTAATATGATCTCATCAACTAAAGATATGAGCAAATCTAATCTATGTTCACTAATTAATACAGTAACCTTTTTTTCTTCTTGTATTTTTTTTAATAAATTGATAATTTTTTGAGCATACAAAGGGTCTAAACTAGCCGTAGGTTCATCTAGAATGATGAGTTTTGGCTCTAATATTAAAATAGAGGCAATCGCAACTCTTTGCTGTTCTCCACCACTCAATTCAAATGGAGCTTTAGATAAAAGATGTGTAATTTCAGTTAATTCTACTACCTCTTGGATCCGTTCTTTTATAAGTTTGGGGGAAATTCCAAGATTTTCTAATCCAAAAGCAAGTTCATGTTCTACATTCATTGTAATTAATTGATTTTCAGGGTTTTGAAAAACAATTCCCACTTCAGAAGAGAGAGATGCAATGGGTGTTGTTGTTGTTTCTCTACCTTTTACTTCAACAATCCCTTTATAATGACCCGTATAAAATTGTGGAATTAACCCATTCATACAACGTATTAATGAAGTTTTTCCTGAACCAGTTTCTCCAGCCAATAAAATAAATTTATCTTTTTCAATTGATAATTTAATATCATTTAAAGCATAGATCTTATTTCCTTTGTACCGAAAATAAAAATTATGAAACTTAACTAAGCTCATCGTGTCAATGGGTCTATTTTTCTTATAATTATAACGAAAGGTCGTTAATTAAAGTTTGTTTTATTTCATTTATCAATTCATCAAGAATAACATCAGTTTCATCCTTAATGTGTACACTAGCAGCCCCATTATGACCCCCCCCGGTACCTTGATGTAAACCATTCAAAATTTTGCCAAGATGTAATCTTGATTTTTGGCATACATCATTTTTTGCCCTCGTGGTTATTTTAATACCGGTTTTATCTCTTGAATATACAATACTTACATCAAATCCAACGTTTAATAATGTAGATGCGACTGAAGCTCTAAAATTACTCACTTGGGTTATACCAATTAGCCAATCTTTTACACGAATTAATTTTACTCTTTGTAATCCTTTAATATCTGCAATTTTCTCTGAAATGTCTTTATCAAATTTTAATAACTTCTTAACTTCCTGGAACTTAATTTGTGGTGTTAATAATGTTGAAATAAGTTTTATTGAATCATTATCACTATATTTAAAAAAACTTGTATCTGTTAAAATCCCGGCTATAAGAAGAAATATGTAAGGTGTAGATAATTCTAAAGAATTTTGGGTGAAAAATTCATGAATTATCTCTAATGTAGAATGGCGAGTATCATCTATTAAATTCAATAGGGAGCTATTTGGATTTAAATTCAAATGATGATCGATGAAAATGATAGGAAATTCCAGTTTTCTAAGATCATCTACTCCGTTTATGACTATTTGATCAAGATTATTTGAATCTAAAATTATTAATACATCAATTTGAGAAAGATCGAATTCTTCATCACCATATAAATCAATTTTAGGATATTTCTGATTGAATTTTGAAATGAAATTCTTTGTTGCTTTCGTGAATTTAGAATAGGTTAAGAACACTTTCTTGTTTGGCCAAATCTGATTAAGGAAAAACTTGAAAACATGTGTAGAGGCGAGTGCGTCAATATCAGCTAGATGATGAGTTGTGATTAAAGGTGTTTTGTCTTTTAAAAATTGAATTATCTCATCAATTTTAGATTTATACATGAATTAAACAAGGAGTTAATTAATTTGTCCTAAATCATTTTTTAGAGAAGCTTGCAATGTTTCAAAATTATTTTTAGTTCTATTGATATTTTGAGCGAGTGTTTTAGAACGCATTTCAAGTGTTATTTTTAGAGATTTTTTTTCGTCAAGCAATTTGTTTCTTTCGCTTTTCACCATGATTCCTCCAATGTTCTTGTATACTACAGTATCAGATTCTGCTTTTTCTAACTCCTCAATTGCGAGGGAAGCCTCACTCATCGAATTTTCTATTTGCAAATTTTGCTGATTCAAAATTTCCAAATTCCGACTTAGATTGTTTAGATCTTGTATTTTTTTCTTAGTAGCTTCATCTAATTGGTCTAAATTTATTCCCATATAAGATATCACTTATAATTATGATAAATCAAAAAATGTAAACGACAATTTGAAATTTACTACTATAAAAAGGTTACATAGGATTATAAATTTCTAAGGTATGATCGAAAATCCTAAAATTGTTAATTATTTCATTAATAGAAGCTCTAAAAGCAGTGATATCATTGCTATTAATGTTAAAGATCAATGAGGAATTATTTTTATCCATTGTTATTTTTGAACGTGGGGATAATTTTGTGTTGAAATCTGGCAAAAATGATTGATAAGCAATATTACATAAATTAGGATTAGAAAACTTTATTACAACTTGAGATTCAATAGAAAAAAAATTTTGGTTTTCCATTATTCCTCAGTAACTTCTATTTCTCGTTGCTTACGTTTTGAAATCCTAAAGGATTCGGCTCCTCGGAGAGTTTCTATATAATAAGCGCCCCCTGTGAATTTTGCTTCACATTTTCGACAATGCCAAATTCCTGTTGAAATTCTATTAATAGATCCAATAGTTTCACATTTAGGGCAAGGTATTTTACCACTTTTCTCTTTCTCCATCACTAAGCGCCATTTTTTCCTGACATTTGCTCCGTAGCGAGGTCCAAAACTACCGTCTATAGTTACTTTCTTCTTTGGCATATAATCACATTATTTTACAATTAATAGCATAACAATTTCAAAATTAATATTTCTAATATTTTTTGATAAATTAATTTTTCTATTTCTTTACCCAATATTCATTAAACAATTCCTTACCTTCCTTACCAACTTGAGTTATTATATAAAGAGTTTTAAGGAAGGGGAAATTAAATCTGTTTATTGGATCAGTTTTCCTAAACTATAAAATAGTGGTTGTAAGAAATGTATACGATAAATCTATCATCGAAAGAGGAGGTATCTGCAAATTTAGTTGGAACTAAAGCAGCTAATCTTATATTTTTAAAACAAAAAGGTTTTCCAATCCCAGATGGTTTTGTTTTAACTACAAATGCTTATAAAGATTTTATTGAATTTAATAGCCTAACTGAATTTATCAATCAAAATCTAACTCAGTATGATGGAAAAAATCATAATTCAATAGAAAATCTTTCAGATATGATTTCTGCTGCAATTGAGGATGCTAAATTACCAGATCAGTTAATTGAGCAAATTAAAATAAATTTAGATATTTTTAATATTAACCCTCTTGCGATTCGTTCATCTGGAACTTTAGAAGATTTACCGAATAGTTCTTTCGCGGGTCAATATGATACATACCTTAACATTAAAGGATTGGAACAAATATTTATTCATGTTAAAAAATGTTATGCTTCACTTTGGAGTGAACGTGCTGTTGCTTATCGATTTAATAATCATTTAACTGATAAAAAACCAGAAATTGCTGTAATTATTCAAAAAATGGTTTCAGCGAGCAGTTCAGGGATTTTATTTACAGCAAATCCCATAACATCAGATAAAACTGAAGTAGTTATTGAATCAAATTTTGGGTTGGGAGAGTCTATTGTTTCTGGAAGAGTTAGCCCAGACCAGTTCACTATTAAACGATTAGGAAAAATTAAAGGATTTAAAATTCTAAATAAAAAAATTGGATTTAAAAATCTCGTAGCTAATCCAAAATCTAATACAGTAGGGATAGAATATAATGCAGTTTCTGATTTAGAATGTAATAGAGTTTCTCTTTCAGACCATGCAATAATTAAATTAGTAAGAATTGGAATCGATTTAGAAAAAGCTTTTAAAGGGAATCCTCAAGATATTGAATGGGTAATAGATAATCAAGCAAATATTAATATTGTGCAATCTAGACCGATTACTTCTTTTGGGCATAAACATGATACAGAAGAGGTTTTATGGAGTAGAGGTTATTCTGATGATTATTGGAATGATAATACTACCCCCTTATTTTTTGATATTTTAGGAAATCACCTTACGATGATAGTAAACGTAGAATTAAATAGTATTTTGGGTTATCGAAAGATGGATTTCGAACTACTCAAATTATTCAAGAGTCATGTATATTTTAATTTGAACGTGTTAAGAAATAAAGTAGAATATGAAATTCCTACATTTATGCGATTTGAAGATCTCTTAAATTATTTTCCCGAAGGATCTGGTCCATTTGGTAAGAAAACCATAAGAGCACTTCCCTTCCATCTTAAAAACTATTTAATTACTCAATTAAGAATCAAATTCTATGACCCTAATGGAGCAATGTCACAAACCGCAGAAGCTTATGAAAATTGGACAAATAAAGTATTTGATCCTTATTTAAAAACATTTGATATGAAAATAGAAAAAATTATAAAAGCACATGATGAAATTTCTCTGCTACAGTTAGCAGATGAATTAGATGGTATAATGATTACACACTTTAGATTAGTTAGGTATGGTATACCAACACATAATATTGGCATGAATTTATTGACTCAATATCTCCTTAATCGATTCTTAGGTAAAGAAGAGTGCCAAAAAACCTACCCAATCTTAATTTCTGGTCTCAAGCATAAAACAACTATAACAAATGAAAGTATTTATAAAATGGTATCTACTATTCAAGAATCTGCATATCTCAGAAATATATTTGTAAGTAACGATTCAAGCAACATCTATAGCATTTTAGAATCGGATTCTAGCCAAATAGCCCAAGGGTTCCTAAAGGTTCTAAACGATTTTTTTGAAGAATATGGCGATAGAGGTTTTACAAGAGATATTTATTATCCTCGATGGAGAGAATCTCCTTATTTGGTAATGGATATTTGTAAATCGTTAGTTGGAGAAAATTTTAACTTCTCTGGTAATATACAGTTGAAGAATGAAAAGCAGAGAATGCTAATAAAAAGTCTGGTTGAAACGAAAATTAAAAATCAAAAACTAGGTCTACTAAAATGGAAATTAGTCTCTGCAATATTAAAGAATAGTCGCAAGTATATCATATTTAGAGAAAATCAGCGATTTAACCTTGATAAGTGGATTACTCGAAATAGAAATGTTTTCTTAGAGATCGCCAAAATATTAGTTGATAAAAAAATACTTAAAGAAAAAAGAGAAATATTCTTCTTTCATAGACAGGAATTGGGGAATCTTTTAAATAATAAATATTCGATTTCCGAAATTGAAAATCTAAAGAGTTTAGTTAAAATAAGATTAGAGGAATTCGAGAGATATGAAAATCAAATTCCTCCTAAATTCATTTTAGGTTCAAGAGAATATGATGACGTGTTCCTGTTCGAAGGAGAATGTGAGATATTAAGGGGGATACCAACAAGTAATGGAAAAATCACTGCTCCTGTACGCATTTTGAATGAAGTCAATGAAATCTCAAGTGTTCGTTCAGGTGAAATATTAGTGGTTCCAAGAACAGATCCAGGTTGGACTCCTATCTTTTCAAAGATTGGCGGATTAATAACTGAAACTGGAGGAATTCTCTCACATGGTGCTGTAATCTCAAGAGAATATGGTATTCCTGCTGTAACTAATATCACAAATGCTAGAAAGTTAATTAAAAATGGTCAAGTAGTTACATTGAATGGATTTAATGGAGAAGTATTATTAAATTGAGATATATTGAGTGATTTTCATGGAAAGAATCATACATAAAGAAAAATTAACAAATCATTCTGAATGGAACGAGAGCTATTATTTTGTTTTTTTTGATAAATCTAATAATATGGGAGGAATGTCTAGGATTGGTTTTAAACCAAATAAAAGAGAAGGAATGACTTTCTTTTTCCTATTCTTAGCTGATGGATCTGCTGCAGGATACCACCAAGAAGTTAAGCTTGAAGATTTTTCTGAAAACTTACGAGTGGGCGGTATGTCTCATAGTTGGCAAAAAGATGAAACATGGAAATACTTCTTTAAAGGAAGAATGATATTTGTTGCAGATCCTTTGAATATGCCTAGAGTCCGAGAGGATCCCAAATTAATTCTTAAATCAGAAAAAGTATCGATGGATTTGACTTTTAACCCGTTAAATAATATTTATGAATATAGTAAATACATGACACCAGAATCTTTGGAAATTGGTAAAAAATCTGGAGACAAACATTGGGAACAAATTGGAAGTGTTGAAGGTAAAATTAAAATTGGACAAGTGGAATGTAATATAAGTTCAGTATTAGGTCAGAGAGATCATACGTATGGAGTGCGTGATTGGACAGGAGTTGGGAATTGGTTATATTATGTTGTGTGGTTTAATGAAAGTTTAGCGATTAACCCCGCAGCAATTGTCACTGATGACGGAAGAATGTCTATTGGTGGTTTTTTGTTCAGAGATGGAAAAAATATTCCATTACGTTCTATTCATATTATACAACAAGAATATGATGAAAAAGGAATTTATCCCATAAGTTCTGAACTTCAAATTATTGATGATTTGGGTGAAGACCATAATTTAAAAGCTGAAGTTGGTCCTATAATTCCAGTGCCATTTAAAGATGAGGAAGGAAATCAATCAATTTTGATTCAATCATTTGGAAAATTTGAGTTAGATGGAATTCAAGGAGGATACGGAACTTTTGAAACTTTAAGGAAAGTTAGAAATTAAAAAAAATATCAAAAAATTAAGAAAAAAAATTATTCATAATTTACTTTGTATTGCCAAAAGTTCAAATCTTTTCGCAATTGTTTACCGATTTCCATCGATTTTTTAGCTAACATATTTATTTCATCAAAGGTAAATGTTGCTTCGCCACTTTTTTGAATGGAGGTAATTTTATCTTCTGTAACCGATATTGAGATTTTTCCATCGGAGATTAATTCCTCTGGTAAACTTGGATCTAGAAAGATCATATTATCAATCTTGCCATAAGTCAAAACTAAAGGAAGTTCTTTTACAATATATTCTCCATCTAAATATTTCCCGGTCCATACGAGTTTTCCATCTTCCATTTTTCCTTCAGGTATATGGCTTGATATCAATGCAGTTAACGCGCTTATTCCCCCTGCATCAATTAAATTACCTGCATAATTCAAAACATACATATCAATAAATAGAATGTAAACCGCTTTATTAGCTTCAATGCATAACTTCTTAGTTTGAACACAATCCGCGTGTCTAATTCCTCTATCTACTACGCGTGCTAATTCAATAGATTGTTCATCAGGTGGACCTCTTTCGAAGAGTGGTGATGCTATTGGTAATAATTCTGCCATAACTGTACATACACCCTCAGCAGGCATATCTGGAAATGGTTCCCCAACATCATACTTTAATCCAGTCATTATTCTTGTTTTACCTAAAGAAACATCAGCAGATCCCTCAGCGGAAGCAATGACATCATGTTTAATGGAAATATCCCTATATTCCCATAAACCACGGCCATCAAACCGTTCTTCCTTTCTAAGATTTTGAATGATATAATTCTTTTCTATCGCAGAAATGACACGTTTTATTTTCATCATTTTAATTATTACCTCCACTTACTTCTTCTTGAATGTCAATGTACTTCTTTTTCAAGGCTTCTAATTGTATCTCGTATATCTCTGATAAGGCAGTTTTTGCTAATGAAAGAAATTTTTCCATTTGTTTGAGATCCATTTCTCCATCAAACTGTAATAATGATAATTCTTCATTAAACCAGGTAATGGCACATGGTAAGTCAGCTTGTCCTGCTTTATCTTCTATTCCTGATAGATCCACGACTAATTCGTCATCAATCTTTCCTACTGCTACAGCAGTCACTAAACTTTTCATCGGAATTCCTGCATCTGCTAAAGCTAAAGCTGCTATTGTAGTAGCTGCACATCTTGTCCCCCCGTCAGCATCCAATACTTCGATGAAAACTTCGAAAGATGAGCCGGGATATAATTCTAGAAACAAAAGTGGTTTCAAGCAATCAGATATAACCATTGAGATCTCTTTTTCTCTACGCCCTGGAGCCGGTCGTTTTCTCTCAAATACGGAGTATGTTGTCATTCTATAAAAAACTCGCAAGATACCTCTATCAGGTTTGGCTAAATGATGAGGATGGACTTCTCGTGGACCATATACTGCTGCAAGAATTTTATTATTACCCCATTCTAGATAAGCAGAACCATCTGCATTCTCTACAACGCCCACTTCCATCTTAATCGGTCTTAATTCAGTCTTATCTCGCCCATCTAACCTTTTTCCGTCATCGCGGAATAATTTTTCAGGATATTCATCTTTAATAATTAACGGCATTTAATTTAAACCTCTCTTCTTTTTTTCATTTTCAATATAATCTGTCATTCTATCTGTTAATCCAACAGTATGAGCTTCTCGTTCAATCTTTCTTATTGCATCAATTAATAAACGTTCGTGAGCAATATCTTCACCTTTTAACCAGATACGCCCATTTTGTGTTACGAAAATAGTGCTTTTGGTTAAATTTTTCAAATTTTTAATCATAGAACCTTCTCGCCCTATAACTCGAGGAATTTTCGGGGGATCAATTGATATAACAATCCCATTATTTTTTTTCCCTAAATACTTGCCAACAGTAGTTAATTCAGGTGAATTTAATCTATCTGCAGAGAGTATCTTGGCAATCAAAATATCACCGATTTCATACATCTCAGTATTTGAATTATCACGCTCTGGAGGACCACCTCTCATACCTCTCGACATTCTACCACGTTTCATTGTATTTTTAGGTTTGAGAATAGCATCATCTTTTGCATTAATATCTAACCTATACTTTACAGGATTTTTGTCAGTTACTAATGCTAATACTTTATCTCCTGGACGTGGTGTATAGAATCCTCTTAAAGGGATAACGTTGATATAATTCTTTTTTGTTTGTTTTAAACCAATATTAAGTGATATTATTTTTGAACGATCGTGAGTGAGTAATGTTCCTCTTCCTGGTAAGTAAGTTTTTGTATCTGTAGTAAGGATTTCACCAGGGACAACTAAATTACGAGTGGTTTCTTCATCTTCAAATTCGTCAAGTTCAGAATCTTCTTCAGTATTTACCGCTTCTTCCTCTTCTTCTTGATTATCATCATTTATTACTTGTTCTTCATCTTTAAAACTCATTTGTATAATTTCACGCTCTTTACGTAGTTTATTTTATCTATATACGAAAAAATATAATGCTAACAAAAATTAGTCAAACTACAAGAGTTTAAGATTTCAGGAGTTTTGTTTGAACTCTTCCATGTGTGAGCTTATTTAGTTTATCAATTAATTCCATTTGAAGACCTGCAGGAAGGTTAATTACAGATACCCATGATCCGTCAGTTTGCCATTCTTCTTTTTTAATTTGAGCCATTTGAGCAACAATATGATATCCTTTTGCTGTAAATGCAGATGGAATTTTAATTGCCATCTCTGCTTGTTCCATTCGAATTGGGATAATAGCACGTAGGCTTTTTACAACATCTCCTACTTGTTCCTCAGCATTTTTCATTAAAGAGATTTTAACTTGCGCTTCTTCTATAGCCTTTTCAATTCTCTGATAAGGATGAGGCTTCTTGTTCTGTGGATTTATCGCGTTTTTGCTAATGATTGTAATAATTTGTTTTAATTTCTTTTCTCTTTCTTCTTCTCTTTGTGTCCTAGTCCAATGAATCTCTCCATCTAATAGTATATGGGCACCGATAGTTCTCCCATCAGTAGAGTTAAAAACTACCTCCATATCACCATCAGTGGCTTTCTTTCCTCTTTTAAGATCCTCAAAAATTGTAAAACTTTCAAAAATGAGATCTACTGAAATTCTGGAATCGTTTAAAATATCTTGAACGGAAAGACGAGATTTATCATTTCCACTTTTTAGATTTTTACTAATTTCATCTCGTATGATTTTTTTTGCATCCCAAGCTTTTTCTTGATCTAGTAGCATTTCAAAAGTTCGTCCTTCTTTTTCGATGCGTCCAATGATATATCCTCCTAAGTCAATCCTTGCTCGATCTATCATACGTTATATCAAATATTGCTCTTTAATTATAAATTACTTATCTCGTCTATTATTTGTCTACGTTAATGATTATTATTATAAGGGTTTACCTTGAGAATGTTTCTGTATTATAACATATTTAATAATTCTTCTTTTTCTTCAACACTCAGTAATTTAAACTTCACGTCATCTTTCAAAATATAAGTTACATCACAAGTGTGTGATGTTAAATTTTCTCCCATTAATTCTTTTAAAGTCCTTAATGGTAATAACTTCAAGTCTTCATCACTCATATCTTCTTTATAATTCTCTTCAAGGTATGCTCTTGCTTCAGTTGCTCCTGATCCTATTGCAAAAGCTTTATATCCCCACATGGCACCACTAGGATCTGTTAAATATAAGGAAGTGCTTCCATCTGAATCAATTCCAGCAATCAATAGACTTACTCCAAAAGGTCTAACACCTGCATTTTGGGTGAACATTTGAAGATATTCACATATATTCAAGGTAGAGTCTTTTACTGAAATTTTCTCATCATAATTTAATAAATTAACTTGTGCTTGAACTCTTGCACGATCGACTAACACCCGGGCATCTGCAGTAAGTCCAGCAATAGCCACACCAATGTGGTTATCAATCTTAAAAATTTTCTCTGAACCGAGAACTTCTTGGAGTTCTAAACTTTTCTTTTCTACAGCAAATACAACGGAATGCTTATTGGTACAAACTATGGCAGTAGTACCTCGTCTAACGGCTTCAATAGCATATTCTACCTGAAACAATCTTCCTTCTGGCGAGAATTGCGTTATAGCCATATCATACCCACGACCTTGTTGACTGAACATTTTTCATACACCTTCTTTATAATATAACAGATTTTAGCTCAAATATTATGGAATTGTATAAACCGCAAAACTCTTATCAGAATCTAAACTCTTCTGAATGCAGACTTTTATTTGCGTTATTTTTTTCATGTATTTTAATTCTAATTCTGTTAATAAAGAAGTAATAAATCAATTAATTTATATTTTGTTTTTATAATTTGAAACTCGTCGTAGAAATCTAAGATTAGAACAGAGAAATGTAAAAATCAACTTTTGGAAAATCCACCATGATGAAATTCAATTTTGTAATTAAGTTTTTTCCGTTCACAAAAGTCTTTAATTTCTAATTCAGTAAAGTCCCAATAAGTATGAACCTGCCGAATTTCTCTATATTTAGAGAGTAGATTTGGATAATGTTTTTTAATTATCTGATAAATCCTTGGAACATTATGGGGTCTAAAGTTTAGATTTTCAAAACTAAAATTCTTAGTATATTTTTCCGCTTTTTCAATGATCGCTTTAAAATCAGTAATTTCAGGAAAGAATGGGGAAATAAATACAAATGTTTCGATATTTTCCTTAGAAATTTGTTCTATTGCTTGTAATCTTTCTGAAGGTTTAGATGCGGCAGGTTCAATAATTCGAGCAAACTCATCATCTAATGTGTTTATTGAAATTCCAACTTTTAGGTTTTTAAATTTTTTGAATAAGTCTATATCTCTGGTTACTAATTTTGATTTTGTAAGGATTTGAATATTAGCGTTGGTTCCAACAAGGTTTTCTAAAATCTTTTTGGTATTTTGATATTTTTTTTCTAATGGTAAATAGGGATCAGTTACAGAACTTAATAGAATTGATTTACCATCATATATTGAAGGCTTAATTTTTCTAAAGTCATAGTCTTTAATATCTAAGAATTGGCCCCATTTTTCCCCTTTATGACCTGTAAACCTAATCATGAATTCCGCATAGCAATAAATACAACCGTGTTGGCATCCTGTATAAGGATTTATTACATAATCTATTGAAGGTATATTACTCTTGGTTATAATACTTTTAGCTTCTCGGATTTCAACTTTCATATTTTAATTCTCCATTATTTCCCATAATACGGAAACAAAAGGCATTATTATTCATTGAAATCTTAAGGTTTACTCAGCAAAGGTTGGTTTGCTAGCTCCATGCTACTTTATTTATAAAAATTGACCATTCTAATAAGATCAACCCCTCATCTCTTGTATGTGCAACAAGATAATCACCTTCTTTAGTGATTGATCCTACTACGTTTCCTTTACCACCAGTTATATTTTTCGCTGCCAATTGAATTTCATCATTCTTAAGAATCGCAAAGCGCAGACCTTGAAAAATAATAGCTGGCTCTTTTTCTTTCCATGCTTTTAAAAGTGCTTTTGCTTCATCAACTGATAATGAAAAATCTTCTGATTTATAGATTACATCTCCATCAGAATTTAATAGAAAAATCTCATCCATTCCTTCATGTTCTTTTAGTTTTTCTACTAAATTAAAAAACCTATCTTCTTCCATGAGTTATCTTTCTCATTTTTAATATATTTCTATCATTTACAATAAAAGAAAAGTAATATAAACTTTCTGGAATAGAAAATTCAAGAGAAAAATGAGTTTAGGAGAAACTATTTTATTTCGTTTAGATTATTAATTATAATATACTAAATATTTACCTTGGTGATTTTAATAGTAAAGCAGATTGTTTTATTTGACAGACTGTATAATAACAAAAGCGATCAAAAACCCAAAGATTTAGTTTCAAGATATCAAAAATACGTCCTTGAATTGACTCAAGGATTTCCTAACACAAAAATTATTTTCAATAAAGTAAGAAACTATGACCAGCGAGTGGAAATTACAGTATCAGGTCCTGAGGATGTGTTTATAATTAACTTGTTAAAGAAGGAAATTGGGACGATTCAGGAATTTAATGACGTAAAGATTGACATGCATTTGAAAGGAAATTTGGTAGATGTTGGAAAAGTAGGATTCGGTCTATTTTTAGATTGTGGAATTTTAAATCCTAAGACTGACGTTCTTGTGACTTTACATACGCTTAGGGATCAATTATGTAATGGTAAGGAAAAATCATTACCCCAAATTATTAAAGCGTATGATTTCATAAATGAATTTCCTGTTCATGTAAAAATTAATAAAATAAATAAAGAAAAGGAAAATATCCAAGGTGAATTGGATATTCCTACATTAAATTTCTTTAAAAAAGTCGTTGATGAAGATCTTGAAGCTGTACATGTTAGTGGAGAAACTAAGGGTCAATTAAAAAAAGCTTTGATAAGAACCGGACATCTTAGAGATATCGTTTCCATTTATAGGCATGATTTTTTAGATAATATTGTTCTTCTCTCAGATAATACTGAAGCTCCTGGGATAATCGCTGATATAGGGAAATATTTACGAAATTGCAAATTAAACGCGATTAGACCTTCTAGAATTAGAGAACTATTCAAATAGGGATAATGATAATGGGCCAGGAGAGGTTCGAACTCCCGATATCCACGGTGTAAGCGTGGCGTCTTAATCAATCACGAGAAAATCTCATAATTTATAGCCACTAGACCACTGGCCCGTTGTTTTTTATCATGAAAACGCAATCGGTGGGGATCGAACCCACGAGTCCGTTGGACACCGGTTTAGCAGACCAGCGCCATACCACTAGGCGACGATTGCTTTTTATATATTTATATAACATTCTAAATTTTTAATACTTTTTTATTGTGAATTGTAGACCTACTTATACAAAAAAAATAAAAAAAGAATTTATTCTTGGTTTCGTTTGATTATGATATTTTTTCTAATGATTTTTTTTAATTTCGTCTCTGCATACCACCAAAACACTCCGATTGGAATACAAATGATCCAATTAATTATGAGATATAAAAACGCTATTATATCTTGATCAGGGTTAATTCCAACAATACTTGCTCGATAGTGATCTCCATATATTGCTACTACAATCGCAAAATACAATATTTGTGTTAATAAGATGTGGTAGGTTGATCTACTTATCATTTTTATTCCCTTTGAAAACCAATTCTTAGATTCATGCGGTAAAAGTTTCAATGCGATTAAAAACAAGAAAGCTGAATATGGAACGACTAAGAAACTATAATCACCACTTATGAAAGAAACTCCATATTCATCTAGAAACCTAAAACCAAAAAACTGATAAGCTATGAGATAGGTTAGACTCAGGGGAAATATTATCCACATGAACCAGTTACGAACATTAAATATACCATGGTTACGGGAAAACCACATTCCTAATCCTATTGCTGAAAGGTAAAAAAATATACTATAGAGTATTAACAAAGCATTATAGTAATCATCCCACGTAAGAAATACATGATCTGGATTGGTACTTTTCAAAGCATCATGGATAAATATTTGCAGGCTAAATTCAATTAAAAAACAAATAGCTAAAGAAATAGTCGCTCTAAAAGTCGATCCAGAGAATCCTTTATATATTAGGGGCATTACAATAATACTTCCAAAAATAACTGGAATGAACCAATTGCCTGGTCCCCAAAAGGGCAATATTCCAATGATTAAATGGCGAGCATCATAACTTGTACCCCATTGTCCAGTCATTATTTCTTGAAGGCTTGCTCCATAAAATATTCCACCAATTATTGAAGAAATAAAGTATAGAACAATAAATGGAAATAGATAGCGCATAATTT
>JAGXNQ010000240.1 GCA_019894955.1 Promethearchaeota archaeon
GAATGCAACCAGTCCATATCGAGAAATCCTTCCATAAGTAGGTTTTAATCCAACTACTCCACAGTAAGTAGCTGGAGATCGTATACTTCCCCCAGTATCACTTCCAAGAGCAAATATTGCTTGTCCCGAGGCGATTGCCGCCCCAGACCCTCCACTTGATCCACCTGGGACCCTTGTTAAGTCCCATGGATTATATGTTGGACCATAGCAACTGTTCTCTGTTGAACTTCCCATAGCAAATTCATCCATATTTGTATTTCCAATATGAATAGCTCCTTCTTTTTCGATTAAATGTTCAATCACAGTTGCATTATAAGGAGGTTTATAGTCCTTTAATATCTTCGAGCAACAGGTCGTAGGATTGTCTTTAATAGAAATAAGATCTTTAATTGCGATTGGTAATCCATACAATCTTCCTACAGATTTCCCCCTTTTCAAATTGTCATCAAATTTTTTCGCTTTTTTTAAAGCCTTATCTTTAGTTAAATGCACAAAGGAATGCAAATTATCTTCGGTTTCATCAATTCTTTCATAATAAGATCGTAATATTTCTTGAATCGATAATTCTTTATTTTCAATCTTTTCTATTAGTTCGAAGCCCATGTATTCATTAATTTTCATTTGAAATCAGAAAAGTGAGATGTAGTATAAAATTATAAGAGTATCATTTCTAAAAAATTTCACCTAATCTACTTACGATTTTTTTTTGAGCAAGTTTTAGAAACCTTAGTTTAATTCCAGAAAGAATTTTTCTAAAGAAATCAATTTATTATTGATTAAATATTTTCTACTCATAATTATGAGCACTCTTTATCTTAAAGGGAGGAGTATCAATTGAGTTCTGAAGATAGTATATACCGGAAATTGCAACAACATCTTGATAAAATCTTCCCCGTAGGTTTCCCTGAAGCGAGTTCAGGTGTTGATATTCGCCTTCTAAAACAATTCTTTACTCTTAAAGATGCTAAAATTGCCTTACATCTCAGTAATAAGCCAGAACCTCTTGATCAAATTCGAAATCGAATAATTGACGCTGGACTCTCAGATGCTAATTTAGAAGAAATCTTAGATAAATTAACTGAGAAAGGAGCTATTCTGGG
>JAGXNQ010000241.1 GCA_019894955.1 Promethearchaeota archaeon
GATGGAATTTATTCAAAAACACTTAATTCTAGTCTATTAGTAGCAAATAAAAACTATAAGATTGTTGTTTTTGGAAGTGCTGAAGGTTTCTCTGAACCTGTTCCAGTGACATTTTTTATAACAATTAATCCCTTAGATACTCAAATTAGCGTATATGATTACACAACTCAAACTAATTACACATCAAATGAAGGCTCTGCATTCTGGAATGAAATGATAAATTTCACCGTATTTTATTACAGGTCTGGAGATTTTATTGATGGAAAATTGAAAGGTGCCACATTAAATTACATTTGGGATTATGGTTCGGGTGCTATATTACAAGATCCTATCAAAAGTGAAGGCTACTACTTTTTTCAAATAAATACATCCCATTCTCCAAATGTTGGAAAATATCAAATAAAGATTTCAGCACAACTTCAAAATTATACCACAATTACAAATTTTGGTTTCTTTCTTAATATACTTGCAAGACCTACCTCAATTAATGGTACAACGACTTTACAATATATTTCTCAATCTATATGGATTGAACAAGAATTTAATTTCACATTTGAGTATATTGATACCTTAATTGATCTAAGAATTGGAGATTTAGAAGAAGCAAATTACCAGTGGTATGAAATTGGTCTCGATGGAATACCTTTAACAGTCCCAAGTTCTAGTATTAATTTATTTGAAGCAGATAATTCTTTATACATCTTGGACTTTAATACTGCTCTTAGAAAGGCGGGGCAATATGCTATATTTGTTACATTGCAAAAGTATAATTATGAAGTCAGAAATGTTATGCTCAACCTCAGAATAAGAGAAAGAGAATTTGATTCAGTTTTAACGGCGACAAATTTACAAGGATCACAAATATCCATCGTTCAAGGCAATAATATTGATTTTACACTTCAATTAATGGACATCACCAGAGATAATGTTCCATTGAATGATGCTACCGTGAAACTTGTGATTGCAGATCAAGAATACAGGTTTAACATGACATCAAATGGTATATATGAATACTCATTTTCTACATCTGATATAGAAGCATTTTTTGCGGCTCAA
>JAGXNQ010000242.1 GCA_019894955.1 Promethearchaeota archaeon
GCCTTAGATCTTAATTATCCTGATATAATTAGGTTGTGTCAAACAAATTCTAGATTCAACCAGATCGTTTGTCAAAGTGATAATTTCTGGAGAAATAAAGCTATTAAAGAGTACCCTGATTGTTGGGAAAAATATAAAACTTTAAAAGATCAAAATAAAAAACCCAGAACGATTTACTTTGAATGTGTTCTAACCAAGTTAAAAGAAGGTTTAAATTTCAAAGGTACTATTCAGGAACTGTATAACAGTAAAGAACTTTCTTTGAATAACAATAAGATTTCAGAAATACCGAAAGAGATAGGCAACTTGAACAATCTACAAAGTCTTTATTTGTATAACAATAAGATTTCAGAAATACCGAAAGAAATAGGCAACTTGGCCAATCTGCAATGGCTTTCTTTGTCTGGCAATAATATTTCAGAAATACCGAAAGAAATAGGCAACTTGGCCAATCTGCAATGGCTTTCTTTGTCTGGCAATAATATTTCAGAAATACCGAAAGAGATAGGCAACTTGGCCAATCTGCAATGGCTTTCTTTGTATAACAATAAGATTTCAGAAATACCTAAAGAAATAGGCAACTTGAACAATCTACAAGAGCTTTCTTTGTCTGACAATAATATTTCAGAAATACCTAAAGAAATAGGCAACTTGAACAATCTACAACAGCTTTCTTTGTCTTACAATTCGATTTCAGAAATACCGAAAGAGATAGGCAACTTGAACAATCTACAAAAGCTTTCTTTGTCTGACAATAATATTTCAGAAATACCGAAAGAGATAGGAAACTTAGCAAATCTACAAATTCTTGAATTGGGTAACAATAAAATTAAAGAAATACCGAAAGAGATAGGCAACTTAACAAATCTACAAGAACTTTATTTGTATAACAATAATATTTCAGAAATACCGAAAGAAATAGGAAACTTAGCCAATCTGCAAAAGCTTTCTTTGTCTTACAATTCGATTTCAGAAATACCGAAAGAGATAGGCAACTTAGCAAATCTACAAGAACTTTCTTTGCAATACAATAAGATTTCAGAAATACCTAAAG
>JAGXNQ010000243.1 GCA_019894955.1 Promethearchaeota archaeon
GATGTATACGATGCCATGTACATCATGGATTTGATCATCAGAATATCTACAGAACAAGGAGCTTTTCCCATGTTTGAAGATTTAAAAAAGAAACGAGGTATCATGTTTTACACTGTCGAAGCAAATTCAGAACAAGAATTGGATCAAAAAGTTAAACAATTGGATAGCATCATGGAGGATAATAAAGCGGAATATCTTGGACCCGAGATTTCTGATGGCAACTTAGCTAAATGGCATTACACCGAGCAAGGGCACTGGCAATTTTATCATAATTTGTGGGGCCTTTTTCCAGCAATGGAACCACTAACTGGCGAATGTTTCTGTCCAGTTAATGATTATCCTAAAATTTTGAATGATATAGACCAATGGGACATGGAAAATGATGCTGAAATGCGAAAGATTTTTGAAATTACGAAAACAAGACCTATATCTGGAAGTGGACCGATTCTTTTAATTGATGGTAATAATGTTGAATTAACTTGCGGTTTTACGAGTTTTGGAAGTTATTTTAATGGAGAAACACATGAATTTATAGAAGAAATTAACTTAAAATTATGGAAATCGTTTTTAGAACGTGTAACCCGCCACGGAGTACAATGGTATATGATGGGAGACTTCATGTCAAGATTGATGGTTGAAATAGGTGCCTACACAGAGGAGTATTATAATATGATGAGATCCATAAAAAAACAATTAGACCCTAACATGATAATTAGTAGAGGAAAATTCAATTTTTGGGGTGATAAATAAAATATGAGTGAATTAAAACACTTAAAAAAAGAATGGGAGGCCATATTTTCATGTATGGGATGCGGAGATTGCGGATTTGCCATTCGACCTGCTGTTGGGCGATACTTGACTTGTCCCGTAAAAGAAGCTAAAGCAGATGAGGGATTTGAAATTTATTTTTCACGTGGACGAATGAATATTCTTAAAAGCGTATTAGAAGGGAAACTTCCGTTAAGCAAGGAGTTAGCTGAATTCGTGTATCAATGCTCCGAATGTGGAAATTGTACAGAAGTTTGTCACATGAGCCA
>JAGXNQ010000244.1 GCA_019894955.1 Promethearchaeota archaeon
GTCTCCTATATGTCGCCACAGTTGTGCCTGGTTTTCCGGAGACATGCTACTGCTTCTTGTCGTATATTTTTTGGCGAATTCCTCAACCTCTGGATTGACAAATTCACCTTCATAGGGGAACGTGGCCGGCATCCCTCCGGAAATATCCGCCAGCATTTCCATTTCGTGATAGATGGCCTCACCGGTCAAGCAACGACCAACATTACAAAAAATCGAGTCGGGGATATAGTTGCCGGGCCCGTAGGGTCTAAAACCAACACCGGGAATATAGAGTTCCGGCTTGCCCAGTTCCGATGCAGTGAACCCGGCTGCATAACCCAGTTCACTGACCATAATTATTTCTGCAAACTTATCTGTTACATGCTTCGCTTTTGCAATACCGTTAGCATCCGCTGCAAGGGCGCAGGTGCCGAGCATAATATCACCTAAAGCCGGTTTGCACCCAGAATAACTATGACGGTGAAAAAGGGCAAAGAGCAGTGCCAAGATCCCCCCGTGTTTATATTCTCCACAGAGAAAAACCCTTTCCCATGGAATAAATACATCATCAAAAATGACGTAGGAATCACAGCTTCCAGCATTGAATCCTTTCGGAAAGTGTTTTCGGTCACGGTAGTTGTGTAAGGTCAACAGGTGCTTTACTCCGTCCCAATCGCCCGGTACAGCAAACGAAACAGCATAGTCCTTATCCGCTTCCTTAAGCGCCCGAGTGGGCACAACCAGTATTTCGTCTGCAATAGCCGCCTCAGAGATGTGCAGCTTACAACCTCGCACCACAATCCCATCACTTTTTCGTTCAACCACATGGACATAAGAGTCCGGATCTGATTGCTCGCTGGGTCGTTTCATTCTTTCGCCTTTTACATCCGTTTGCGCACAACATCCAACGAGATCTTCAGTCTGAAAGCGTATAAGCCACCTTTTGAAATTTTCGTGATATTCGGTTGCTCCATTATTCTCCTTGTCTGCTTCATATGAAACTGTGTAAATGGCATTAATGGCATCTACTCCCATGCAACGCTGAATGCAC
>JAGXNQ010000024.1 GCA_019894955.1 Promethearchaeota archaeon
TACATTTGAATGTAGGGAATGTAATCTCGAGTTTAAAAAAGAGAATCTAGAAAAGGTTGATGATGAGAATTTACTCTCCGTACAAGAAATGAAAGGCATTCTTGATAAATTAGGTTTAAAACAAGATCTTGATAAGTTGACAAAACTGAAAGATATCCTTGATTGAATGGAATCTTTCAATCATGATAAACATAAAAATTAGATGATTAGTGTGGTATTTCATTAAACTCAGTTTTTAAATGAGAAATATAAGATTTTCTATCCTCTTGTTTTAATTCTCTTACACTCAGACCAGAAGAATCATAAATATCTAGAGGTGCTTCTTCAAATAAGGACAATATCAATATGATTGCATTTTTGACTAGGTTTCTATTATTCGTTCGTTTTAAAACTTGCATTAGTTCTATGTAAGATTTGCTTTTCCAGATTTCAACTGTTTCTTTATCATAATGTTGACTCTGATAAAAATCCAAGATTTTCGTATAATAATGCATTTCTAGATCATCGTTGATATTTGTCATTCCATATTTCCTAATCTGGTTCTTAAGAATAATACCAAATTTATTGTTTTTAAACTAGATGAGGTCTGAGTTTTTTTGTTATTATAGTCCGTACATTTCTCTAAGGATTATCTCCTCATCTTTCTCAATAATAAATTTGGATGAAACATTTATTATGGAATATATTATTCGGATACCATAGTGGAATTAAAAGAAAAAAATGTGGAATTTCTCAACTAAATTTGCTCTAATTCTTGAGGAACATATCCAAATGTATCAAAAAACCGTTTTCTTATATTAATTATGTCATAAAAATGAGTTTGAGCACCGTGAGTCTCAATAACAAATGATCCTACAATGGAACCGAGTCGACATGAATCTATTAATGTCATATTCAATAGTAATCCTGATAATACCCCCGCACGATAACCATCTCCAGCACCTGTATTATCTTCAACTATTTCTGGTTTTGATATTGGAATATCAATATTATGAATTTTACCTGAGTCATCCTTGTATATGAGTAAAGAACCATCAGCTCCTTTAGTTGTAATTACTGCATTTACTAATTGCATTAATTCTTCATCGCTTAATCCTGTTTTTTCTTTAATTTGACTTATCTCATACTTATTTCCAATTAATATTTTAGATTTTTTTATAATTTCTATTAAAATATTCTTAGGAAAAAGTACAGTAACTTGTCCAGGGTCAAAGATTGATGGAATTCCAAGATCATATAACTGATTCGCAAAATTCTCCATAGCCTTTATGCTTTGTGTTGAATTGATAGCATATGCATAACTTTCAGGATCAGATATTTTATCTTTTAAATCAATTTCCTCACATTTGTTTAGTGCTCCACCGTGAAAGACTATCATCTGATTAGCCTTTATATCATTTACAATATAACAAGCGGCCGTGTACAGATCTTTAAAGACATCAACATCAAAAACGATCTTATCAAATTTTGAGACATGTTCCCGATACCCAAGACTTTCAAAATCATTTCCAACTGATCCAAAGACCGAAGTTCTTGCAATATTCAATAATCCAAGATTATATGCAATATTCCCCGCAGTTCCTCCATAACGTTGAATTTTGTCAGCAGCCGTAACCGTACTTTGATATTCTTCTTTTTCACGATCCATAGAAACCGCATTAACGAAATTTTCTTCAAAAGACATTATGTAATCATAAGCTATCGACCCTAAAACTATAACCTTATTCTTCATCTCATCTTATCCTAATCTATTTAGAATATTGTCATTAATTTTACATCCGATAAAATTCTTTTGCTTAGGACTTATAATAGTAAAGCATTGCATTTTTCAGATATCTCTCTCTTATTTAAAAAAGGTTAATTATTATCAGAGAAAATAAAATAACAAAATCATGGATAGTCTGATTAAAACAATCAATAACTTGAAAAAATCTGAGATCGCGGATATTGTAAATACAAGAATAAAAGAATTTACTGCATTTAAAGAAGAATCAATTCAAATAATATTTAGAGAATTGTGTTTTTGTATCATGACTGCGAACTGTGGAGCAGAAAAGTGCATTGAGATTCATGATCGAATGGAAGATGATTTTTTGATTTTGGATGGAATGCAATTAGCAGAAAAATTTAAGGAATGTGGTTATCGATTTCCAAATATTCGATCAAGTTATATTATCGAAGCACGAAAATACATGGCAGATTTAGAAAAGGTGTTAAATAAATCCAATCAAGATAATTCTCTTAGAGATTGGATTGTAAAAAACATAAAAGGATTAGGATACAAGGAAGCAAGTCATTTTCTGAGGAATATTGGTCATGAAAATTATGCTATTATAGATTTTCACATAATAGATGTTTTAGTGAAACATAACCTAATTGAAAAACCTAAAACATTAACTAAAAAGAAGTATATAGAAATTGAATATATTTTAAGAGAAATGGGTGAAAAATTGAAGCTAAACTTGGCAGAATTAGATTTGTACTTATGGTACATTGAAACAGGGAAAGTTTTGAAATAAATAGGGAGAGAATTATTTTAATAAATTTTCAAGTGGAATATCTAAATCGATTTCAGAACGCTTTACCTTCGCAATAAATTCTAGAGCTCCAGTTTCGTTTGTCATTAACTTGAGGAAATTTTGATATAGAGCCTCAATATTATCTTCTCCAATTTTTAAATAGACATTGTTTGATGGGATTGTAATTTTTAAAATTTCATGTAACCCTTTAAGGCATTCCTTTATGTTCTCAAAATTAAAGATTGCTTGTTTTGTTAATTCAATCGGGGTAAGTTTACTTTGCATGATAGCTTAACTCTTTAATTAGTAACCAAAATGAAAATTTAAAAATTTCAGCTTTTTTTTAGATTTGTGTTATGATATAACACTCAAGTGATATTTCTTTTATATAGAAATAACTTGATTTTGGAAAATGAAATTGTATTGAGTTTAAGGTATTAAAAAATGTAATTTGATCAGTAAATTAGACTATTGTAAGCATATTAAACTAATTTCAATGTGGAATTAGAACCCAGCTATTTCTTTGAATTCAAATGATTCGTCGCCTTCATCAATGGCTGAAATTTTATAATCGATTCCAAATTGGTCTCTAATTTTTGGAGCTTCTTGAGTTGCGATGACTTTCATCCTAATATTTGTATTACTGCCATGCCATATCATGATTTCTTTATTATGACGACTTACTACAATATATATCAAATCAGATTTTAGATGTTCTTTAATTTCTTTATTAACAATTTCAACTTTATTAAAACTCTCATTACTTTCATCTAATTCAAATAACATTAGATTTTTTTCGAGTTCATTCATTTTCTTTTGATTAATCCTCCAAATTTCAAATATGTAGGATATTAATATAAAGTTTTTCACACAGATGTCAACAAATAAGAAAAAAAATTAAATTTTCCATTTTCCTTCTTCATAAACTATTCAAATGAGTGATTAAAAATCAGAATCCTAAATTGTCAAGTATATTTCCTTCTTGTTTAAGAAATACCCAATAAGTAATATGATATATGTATTTAAAAGGGCGAACGATATGACAACCATCCATTTCATATCTCCTGGAACGAGACTATTTGAAAATGGTATAATTTCATGGAAGAAATAAAGGGTAACAATATGAAGTAGAAAAAGAAGAAACGCATTTTTACCACTTGGACTTAGAATTATCTCATTATGAATTATTGGATTTCTCTCACGCTGTTCAAATATCAAATATATGATATAATAGAGGATTGATGATACACCTACAGAAATAAAAACATACGGTAAAGTCATGTATCCCCTACTGATTCCCCATAAGAAGCTAGTAATAATTCCAATTATTAAAAAGAGGGAACCTCCCAACAGAAAATATTTCCACTTAATATCTTTCTTTAATCCTTCTGCAAGTACACTAGAAAAAACCATCATTGCCCCCCAAGAAAGACTTCCGAGAACCCCGGCTTCGATGGAATCAAATATCACAGTACTAAGAGATGAAAAAAGTAGTAATTGATGCAAAATAATATAAAATGATCCAACAATTACTTTTATTAACGAATTAGCTTCTGCTAATGGTAGAAAAAGAAGTCCTGACAACCCTAGAACTTGTAATGTCCCCCAATGTAAAATTAATCCACTTTCTGATATATCCATGAACATGAACAATCCAAGACCAATAAAGATTAAATACCTTCTTAGGTGCCTTAGATAAGCTTTCAACCGGCCATCTTTTTCTAAATGTCGCTTGAAGGACACTGTGAAATTTAATGCTAACATGAAAATAAAAAATGGAGCTACTAGGTCGACATATGTTAATCCATACTCACTAGCATGACGAGTCCAAGAAGGCAACATGTCAAAAGGTGAGAGAGTATTAACAAAAACCATTAAAGCAATCGAGAGCCCTTTAAATATATCAATGCTATTAATTCGATTGGATCCAGTTGAATGATTGCTATCAATTTCATTCATTGAAAATATAAAATTAAGAATAATTAATAACTAAATTTGTTTTTTAATATCTACTTCTCAATAATATGACTCGGGAAGGGATTTTTTCTTGGGAAACAAAATAGAGATTAAAGTTTTTGATTCGGGTTTGATAATGGCATCTTTTATAAGAAATTTAATCTCTTCAAATGAATTATATGATAAAATAAGCTTGTAAAGCATGGGACCGGGAATTTTTACATCTGACTCTCCAGATTCAGAGAATTTTACTTCAGATGTTATATCTATTATTATTCCATTGCTAAATTTAAGAGTGATGATCTCATTATAATCGCTTATTTTAATATCTCTCGATATTCCTTTGAATTTCGAATGCTCAATTCTGTGTTCTAATATTGACTTTATATGCTTAAAAAAGAGAGTCATATTAGGAATTTTAACTTGCCAACCATAACTAGAATCGACAATTCCACCAATCTTTATTAAGTATTGTCTAAATTTTGTTTCAATACTACAGTAAAAATTAGTTTCTTCGGTTTTTTTATCTTGCTTATCAATAAACTCCTTCTTTATGAAAAATAAGATTTTATTCATGTTTAGTTCAGAAACAGGAGGTATAATTAGATTAAACCCTGAATTATCATAAGAAATTCCTATGAAAAAAATTGATAATTGCTTGTTATTTTCTTCTAAAATGTAAGTAGAGTAGTAGTTTTCAGAAATAGCTTCATTCATGAATTTATATTGAAAAGAAATTGGTTCATATTTATTGGAAACATAGAATGTATTAAAGAATTCTTCATATTTTTCTCTAATAAATGAAAGATCCCCTTTATCTGCTTTTCTAATTCTGAGATCCTCATATTTAATATACGAAATCAAATTATTGTTCAAAATGATTCGTTCATCAAGATTGAACACGAATTCATAACCAAATCGCCTGTAATAGTGAGGTATTCCTCGTAAAACAGATAAGACATAATTATTTTCTCTCATGACTTGCTCATACAATTCATTCATTAAACCTATAAAATTATTTCCGCGATATTGAGGATGAGTCGCCACAAAATCCATTTCACATAGAGGAACTATTATGTTCTCAAAACACCATTCTAGAGGTTCAAGAAGTACTGAAGATACAACTTGCCCTGTATATATATCTTCAACATAAAAGCACAAAATATCTTTCTTTCTCGGGTGATCATGAAATACACGAGGAACAATATCTTTTAATAAATTTTCGTGCACATCCCAATTTAATTTTATGATCTTTTCAATCTCCTCATCATTGTCTTCTGCTACTCTAAGAGTGAATTGTTCATTAATTTTTTGGGAATAACCTTTTATAATCTTCACAAAATTGATAATTCACAATTACTTAAAAGATTTGGATGTAGAGAATATATAAGTTTAAGATAAAGGAGAAAATAAAGAGATATAATTATTCTAGAAAAGTTTCTTGAGTAATTTTTTCGTCATATTCAATTTCTCTTAATTTCATTCTCACTTCTCGAGGAGAATAAGTATGTTTTAAGAGATCGACGATATTTTCGTGCAAGGCATTTAAATTATCTATGCCCATTTTATAATAAATATCTTTCTCAAGGAAATTAATCTTTAAAATTTCTTCCACACCTTTGATCGATTTCCTCATATTTTCGTAGTAAAGTTCAAATACTTCGTCTATTTTTTGAGTCTGCATTTTCATTTCATTTAAAATTTTTATTCTATGATTAATTTAGGAATTTTCATATATAAATTATGACATTTTATGTAATGTTTTCGATCATTTCGACAACAAATTATAACAATGATGGGATCATTTGGGGAATATTTCTTTTTTAGAATACTATATTCAACGAAGACAGTCCCAAATCATTATATTTATTAGGTAAGAAAAACGTCAAATTTAGAAATATTTCGTTACTTATATATCAAAACACAATATATCTCGTTTAAAAAAAATAAAAATATTAACATTTTCGTTACTTTTTCTACATTTCAATGAATAATTGGAAAATTTTAGGTATAAATCGGATAGCTTTACTGCTGTCTTATCTTAAAATAATATAAAATCCTCAAACTTTAATAATTACAATCACTTCCGTTTAAGCTAGGTGAAATGCTATTTTTTTATCTAAAGAAGAAGAAAAGATTTTGGATGGAGATCAGGGAGATCTACTTTCAAAATTAATGAAATTGATTGTTACCCTTGGCGATTCTTTTGGTGCAGAATATCTTATCGAAATCGTATCTGCTCATACCGTCTTAAATTTTGGTTTAAATTTTGTAAATGCGGCTGCTGGAGTATTACATCAAATAGCGGAAGCAAAATTACATGTAAAAGTCCGCACGACAGCAGATCCTATAATCGATATGGATTATCAAGAAAAACTCAAAACGATTTATCCCATGTTTGTTCTACATAAACAAATGATGGATGATTTGAATAAGATTGGGGTGAGAGGATATACTTGCACTCCATACATGTTAGATAATGTTCCAAATTATGGGGAACATTGTGCTTGGTCAGAATCTTCAGCGGTTGTATATCTTAATTCAGTAATAGGAGCACGTTCAAATAGGGAAGGTGGTTTAGTTGATTTAGCATGTGCGATTATCGGAAAAACATCTTATAGTGGATTGCATTTGGATGAAAATCGTAAGGGGCAGATCTTAATCAAGATATCTCCTGAAATAGATACTGAAAATGTATTAAACTTGACTTCTATTGGTTTAAAAATAGGTGAGATTGCGGGATATAAAATACCTGTGATTCAAGGTCTTGAAAATATCACAAATGATAATATTAAAAACCTAGGAGCAGCTTCTGCAGCAACTGGAGCAGTGGCTCTAATTCACGTGATTGGGGTGACACCGGAGGCAAAAACTAAAGAAGAAGCTTTTCAAGGAGATACCCCCCAAGAAAATGTTGAAATTGGATTAAAAGATCTTGAAGACGTAAGAGAAAAATATAGTACCTCATGGAAGTTTGATCCAAAGAATATTTCTGTTGGATGCCCGCAATTGAGTATGAGAGAAGTTAAAGAAGTCTTAGAAAAACTCAAAGGAAAACGAATTAATCAAGAATTTAATTTTTGGATATGTACTAATGAAAACGTGAAAGAAGAAATCCTAAATTCTGAATTAAATGAGATATTAAGAGAATCTGGTGCAAATTTAACCACTCTGTGCCCCACATTAACTCCTCTTCAAAGACCCCTGATAACAAATTCTGCTAAAGCTTGCTTTTATACCAACGCAACTTATAAATCTCTTGATGAGTGTATTAAAATAGCAACGGAGGAATTTAAAAATGTCTAAAAAGTTAGTTGGTCGTGGATTAAGCAACGGTATCGTAGAAGGAGAAGTTATCATTACAAAACAACCATTTAGTATTTCCGCGGCATTTATAATGCCACTTGTCACAAATAGTAAAAAATGTAAGGTTGCGGACAGAACGCATGAACTTTTTAAGAAAGATGTAACAAATAAGGTTTTAATCTTTCCCTATCCAATCGGCACAACTACTTTAGGTTTCGTTTTAATGGAAACAATAATACGTAAAATGGGACCAAAAGCAATTGTATGTGAGCAAGGTGAACCCTTGATGAGTTCTGGAGCTATTGCAGCAGAAATTTTTTATAATATTAAGTTTCCAATTGTTGATCACATTGAGTTTTCTGAGTTGGAGAAAATCCCCTCAGGTACGTTTATTAAAGTAAATGGGGATGAGGGATATATAGAAATACCGTAGTATTAGCTCCTAAATCATTATATTTTATAGTTAATGAAAATGATTGAAATTTTTAATTTATCAATATATTTGTAATTTTGATTGTACCGATAGAAATCTTTAATGAAGAGGAAGTTATAATTTCAATATGACGTTAAAAGTTAGAAATCATCGCTTGGATGAAAAATTAAAACAAAAATTAAATATTTATGAAAAACTTAATTCACTATTGAAACATGCTGATAGATTTTTACAGCTTATTAAAAGAGATTATCCTAATATATTGAATAATTATTTAAGGAAATTAGAATTGAATTTTAAGGATCTTATTAATCCTAATTTACTTCCTACTTCTGCAATTACTGTTAGTTTAAAGTTTGAGGAAAATTCAATTCTAAAACACGAGAAAGAATCATTAATCACATTAAAAAACGCAATATATACATTCATGAAATTTCGGAATTATGAAAGATCTTTTTCAGATGTTAATGACATTACATTAAATTTTAAGGATTTCTACAGAGGAATATTTTTGCTAGAATATTATATGGCTCAAACATTATGTGAAACCATTCCTCGAAATGAAGCATTAAATGTTGTAAAAGAATATACCCGAGGTCATTATTCTTCTTCATTTTTTTCTCCGAAAACTGAGAAATCACTAGAAGAATTCGCACAGAAAGATATTGATGAATCTTATAAAACACATCAAGCATTATTTTATTGTGAATCTGGTAAATTTTTCTTCAAAGTTGAAAGATGTTTATATGCTGAGGCGATAACAGACTTAGCTGATAAGGAATTAATCTATTATTTGGAATGCTATGGGGACTATTTTAATCATACCCAAAGGAATGAAAATTTTGTATTAACAAGAACACAAACTTTAATGAAAGGAGATTCTTGTTGTGATTTCTGTTATCATGATAAAAGATATATTGAAGAAATATATCATCCATCAAAATCGGAATGGAAAAATATGGAATTAAAATTCAAATTATAATATTTTCTTTTTTTTTAATCGAATTAAAACTATATATACATCTTATTCAGATAAAAGAATAAGGAAATTATATATTTAGAATTATAGAAAAGAGATGATATCAATAGAAGAATTCAATAATAAACCTGAATATCCAGATCCAGATGAAATGAACGCTGGAATTGGAAGAGTGTTATGGGGTAAGAATGGAAAACCATTTTCAATGGGTCGTTTAATCAAATCATTTATGAAAAAACGCATTTTTGGAGGTAAATGAGGAAAATGGCGATTGAGCAAGACCTAGTCAATGCTGTTATCGATCTCGATGAAAATAAATCCTATGGGCTAGTTAAAAAAATGGTTGATGATGGTGCTGATCCCAACAAAATCATCGAAATTTTAAAAAAAGGAGTTGAAGAGATTGGAGAGAGATTTAGCAGAAAGGAATATTTCTTGACAGAACTCGTGATGGCCGGAGAGATTTTTCAACAATCAGCAAAACTTCTAGAACCAATATTAAAAAGCATGGAAAAGGCAAGTAAAAGCACTGGAACTGTTGTCATAGGTACTGTTAAAGGAGATGTTCATGATATTGGAAAAAACATATTTGTTACTCTTTTACAAGTAGGGGGGTATGAAGTTTACGATTTAGGAGTAGATATAGAACCTATAAAGTTTTTAGAGAAAGTAAAAGAGAAAAATGCGAACATTGTTGCTTACTCTGGATTACTAACGGTAGCTTTAGATTCAATGAAAGAAACAACAGAACTTTTAAAAACAAATGGACTACGAGATAAAGTGAAAATAATTATTGGAGGATTACCTGTCGATGAAATGTGGATGAAAGAAGCTGGAGCAGATGCGTTTACAGATAATGCTTTTGAGGGAGTAAAGATTATCAATGAATGGTTAAAAAGTGGAGGGGGTTAAAAATGGAAAAATTTGAACCAATCAAAGAAGAAGCAATGAGTTCTGTTGAACGCGTTCTTACTTCCATAAAATTAAAGGAACCAGACAGAGTTCCAGTATGGCCGTTAATAGATTATTTACCGGTAAATTATATTGATGTAACTGCTCAAGAGATGATCGAAGATCCTGAGAAATCCCAATGGGCTTTCGAATGGATATATCACAAGCTTGGTGGATTTGATATCGCGTTCGCTGGTGGATCGTTTTATATGCAGATCATAAATCCCTTTCCAGATTTCTTCTCAATTTTTTACCTTGACTGGCGATTACCTGGAAGAATGTTAGATGTTAATGAATCACCTCAATTAGTCGAAAATGCGTTAGATGACCCTTTCTTTAAGGTAGAGGATTATGATAAAATAATTGAGAAAGGATTGCTTTGGAAGTCCAATTTCAAACGAGCAGGAATGAAGGACATGATGAAACTTAGCAAAATTGGCCCAAAGGTAGCTGAGTATACGGAAAAGTGGTGGACAGAATTTAAAGTACCGACCTTTAATGATGGCGCTTGTAGTACCCCATTCGATTTACTATCCATGTTTAGAGGTTCCACCAACTTCATGAAAGATATATATCGATATCCTGATAAAATTAAAGAAGTCAGTGATTTTTTAGTGGATAACATGATAATGATGGGGCAATATGGACCTTCTCAAAGCGGTGGAAAAACGATATTAGTTGGAGGAGTACGTGGAAGCGCTGATTTTATATCTCTTAAACATTTTGAAGATTTATACTGGCCCTATTTTAAAAAAATAGTGACTGAATATGTAAATAAAGGTTATATCGTACAACTCCACATGGATACCGATTGGACAGATCGACTTCACTACCTTAAAGAATTACCAAAAGGGAAAATTTATTTACACATGGACGAAAGAACAGACATTTTCAAAGCAAAAGAGATACTTGGAGATCACATGTGCATAGAAGGAAATCTTAAACCCTCCCTTTTCAAACTTGGAACTCCTTCCTTAATTGAAAAAGAAGTGAAAAAGATTATTGATGGATGTGCTGAGGGAGGGGGTCTCATGGTAGGATCTGAAATTCCAGATGATGCAAAGCTAGAAAATGTAAAAGCCATGATAGATACCTGCAAAACCTACGGTAAATACAAATAGTTTTCTTTTTTTTTTCTTTTGTTTATTCTAAATAAGACTCAAGTCTAAATAAATAAAAGTATTGATATTATGATGCTAAAGTTTCAAGAATTTCATCTAGATGATTGAAACCTACAGAAAGATGACCTTCATTTGGAAGGAAATACCCCTTACAATTTGGGATTAACTCGCTCATTTTACGACCCATAGAAGGCGGAACGAATACATCCATCTCACCATGCCATATATATACCTGCAAATTTGAAGGAATATCCTTTAGATCAAAGCCCCATAGCCTCGCAAATATTTTTTCTTCCAAAATGGCCCCATCTAATCCATTACGGAAAGCTTCTTTGGAATCTTCTATCATAATTTTTACTATTTGAGGATCTTGAAACAATATTTTGTCTGGTTCGGGAAGATTATTAGCTAATTCTTCTAATGATTTTTGGTCTTCAAAGGCTTTCTTTTCTGCTTTAACTATTGTTTTTACCAGGAATGGGAGTCTTCGTGAGACAAAAACAGTAATCCGGTTCGATAGCATCATTCCTTTTTTACTCCAATTTATTGGTCCTAAACCAGCTATTATTCCACAACATGTTAACCTTTCAGGTATTTTAAACGCACAAGATGCTACGTAAGGTCCACCCCCTGAGATCCCTTGCACAGCAAATTTATTTAATCCTAGATGATCAGCAAGTTCGATAATATCATCTGGCCAATCTAATAATTTTCGATTAGGTTTGAAATCAGAAAGACCGATTCCCGGACGATCAACCGTTATTGCGTGAACTCCATGTTTCTTTGGTTTTTCTCCAAATAGTCTCCCCTCAAGACGAGATCCGGGATGACCATGAAAATGAAAAATAGGTTTACCGTTTAAATCTCCATATTCAGCATATCCAAGCTTACGGCCATCCTTTAATTCAAAAATTTGATCTTCTTTATTGGATTCAACCATGTTATATAGTTAGATTATCAAGTGTTTTAAATATTTGTCTATGATTAGTGTAGAACTTTTAGAATTAACGATAAAAATAAGCGCAATAAATCCTTTATTTACTTAACTATTCAATATTATTTCGTATCATCACCAATAACAAAATGGTTTTCTCGATGATTTTATTATTTTTCTATTTTAATAATATCTATATTAGCGATCGAGGATTAGATCATGAAAAAACTAGCAAATAGACTCAGTAAAATCGATATCGATTTACCAAAATGGACTAGAGATATACTTTTTGAACACATCTCGGAATTTTGTAAAGATTTTAAAAATAAAGCTGAATATAAAAGAGAGAAAGCGGTCATATAGTCCCGATATCTCCTCATATTACTACTTCTTTTAGAAATTTCTAGTTAATTCTGATATTTTGGGAAAAAATTCCAGAAAACACTTCTTAAATAATAAAGAACGATAAATTGCACTAACTTTAAATAGATGTTTTAATCAAATAATAGTATACATTACAAATGTATGATTTATATTATTAATAAGGGAGAAAAATGTCTAATACAAATGGTATTATTGCTTTAATTTTTGGAATAATCGGTTGTTGTTGTGCTTGGATTATTCCAATACCTTTCGTACCTTTCTTATTTCCTATTGTAGCTATAGTTTTTGGAGCGATTGGAATCAAGAAAGATGATTCTAGTGGAATGGCTATTGCTGGATTAGTACTTGGAATAATTGATGTAGTTTGTATAGCTCTTATCCTTGTTGTATTTGCAGCTCTACTTGCTGCAATACTTGGTGGAGTTATCCCCATTCCTTAATTTTTAATCTAATTTTTTTTTTTTTCTACTATTTAGAATAGAACGGTATAAAAGTTAGGATTAATTTGATTAGAATGATAATTATGAATGAAAAGGGGACAAGAGAAAAAATTAAAGAAGCTTTTTTGCATATAGTGTCATTTTGGCCCTTTGCATTGAGTCATCACCCAGAATGTAGGAACTTCAGTAATCACACAATACATTTAGGGAAGATTCGTTTTTGTATCGGTTGTTTTATAGGTTATCCAACAGCCATCTTGGGAATCTTTCTTCTACCACTTCTTAATATATCTCATTTCATTCCAATTGATCTTTATCTTTTAATCGCAATTTGTCTACTTAGCACGTTTATTCTAAGTATATTGAATCTTACAAAAAACAAAGGGATTAAAATACTTCAAAAATTTCTTATTGGTCTTGGTTCTTCTTTCTTATTTTGGTACATCATGACACGCCCAAACTCACGATTAGTAAATATATTCATATTTAACATAGCTTTTGGTGTAATATTAGGCGTTTTAAACCTCTACCATGTTCTAGGATTCATATTAACATGCTACAAATGCGAAACACCTTTTTTATGGGGCACTTGCGGAGGTTTCAATATAATTGTCAAGAATTTTGAAAAACACAGATTAAATAATTTTTTCGTTTCCTTTGAAGAATTCTCAAAAAATCTTGTAGAAAGGAAAGAAAAGAAAAAGAAATCTGATTGATTATTTGAATAAAATATCGAAGTTAAAATGTTTTTTGACTAAATCTTTCACAACATTTATTTCATTTGTTTGAATACTTGGTATAACACGTTCCATATTTCGCATTGTTGTGTACGTATCAGAAGGCGAAAGAATGATTGGTATCTTCTTCTTATTTGCCGCATTAATAACGGCAGCATCAGGTTGAATGAATCCTGTTAAAATTAAGGTCGAAACATCTTCATTTAAAGCAACAAGTGCAATATCTGTCCTATCTCCTCCAGTTATTACTGCTGCTTTTTTAACCGAACGCAAATATTTTAAAGCAGCTTGCTCGTTCATCGCGGCTATTATGTAAGTTTCTACAACTTGATCTAACCCTTCAATTGCTGCTTCATTCAATAACTCGCCCCCTATTGCCCATTGAAGTTCTGATACTCTAGGACTTATTAATTCTAAACTTTTTTTAACTAAAGCTATGATTGGAATACCATATCTTTCGATGTGTTTTTCTCGTAATTCTTCAATACGGGCTAAATACTCATTATCGATTTTATTAAAAATCACTCCTTTAAATTTGACTTCTCTAAATTCAAAATAATTTTTAGTAAAAAACAAGTTATCGATGCACTTATCAGAAGATTCAGTCTGTATATATACCAGTTCATTAAGACCTAATGATTTTGCTATAGTAACATCATCTAAACCTACTCTAATGTATTTTCTTATTGTTTGCGCACCTTCAATAATAATATAATCATATTCATTACTGAGTTTTTCAAATGCTTGTTTTATAGAAATGAGATAATCTTCCTTTTTTGATGGATCGATTAAATCAATATAATAACAATCTGGTATGGAAACGGGGCTTATGATATCATACGGTAAGTCGGTTTTGAATATAGTATTTTGAATAAATCCTACATCAGGATCGGCCTTTGAGGAAAAAGCACTCTTAGGAGTTCCTATTGGCTTGAAATAAGCTACTTTTTTTCCTTGTTCTTGTAAGTTAAGCATAATACCTATTGATAATAAGGTTTTTCCAACACGTTCTTGAATAGAACATAAATATACTGCTTTGACCATTTTCAATTCCCTTTTTCTTTTTATTATATTATTAATTATTATTTTATTAATTATTCTCTTGATATGGTTATTTTAATATCAACAGCACTATAAGATTTTGTAAAGCTTAATAGTGGATTTATATCTAATTCCATTATTTCAGGAAAGTCATTTACTAATTGAGAAAGCCTTAATAAAACATCTAATATTGCTTCAATATCAGAAGGGCTTTCTCCCCTTACTCCTTGTAGAAGACTAAAAATTTTTGTTTTTTGAAGCATTTCCACTGCATCTTCCCTTGTAAATTTATATGAAAGTGCAAAGGCTACATCTTTAAGAAAATTTGCGTAAATTCCCCCAGATCCAATCATTATCAATGGCCCAAATTGAGCATCACGTGACATTCCAATGATCAATTCATTAATTTTCTTTTCTTGATTGAAATCAATCATTTCTTGGACTTCTACACCATAAATTTTTACATTTTGGGGACCAAATTTTTTCGAATTATCAACTATTTGAATATAAGCTTCAAAAGCGTCTTCCGGGATTTCAATATTTAAAATTAAACCTCCAACATCAGTTTTATGAATAATCTGAGGACTTACGATTTTCATTACGCTCTTCCCTAAATCTTTCTGTATTTCCATCGCCTGTCGTGGAGTTTTTGCCAATCGAGATTTAGGAGATTTAATACCATAACATTCGAAAACCTCGCATGTTTCATGACTAAGCAAAACTGTTCTTCCATCATCTCGAGCCTTATTAAAAATTTCTTTAATTCTTTCTGGTTTAACAACAAATTTTGGTAATTCAATACCCTCTAAAGATTTTGAGCCTAAAAATTCACTTCTGTTTATTAAAGATTTTAGTGAATTTGCAGCTCGTTCTGGAAAAGAATAACAAGGTACACCGTTTTGTTTTAAATATTGCCTTGCATTCTTCACGGATTTTTCACCTAAGAAAGCGCAAACAATTGGTTTATCCTTTAAAAAGGAAGAACTTAATTCTAATATTAGTGAAGCCACATCATCGGGTCGAGTTTGGGCTTGAGGGCTCATCAAAATAAGAGCGCCATGTGTAGTTATATCATCATCGTTTATAGAGATAGAATTTTTCTCTCTATTCAAACCAAATATAGTCTCAATTGCAAAGCGATATCTATCTGGTGGTGCATCTCCGATTAGATCTATTGGGTTAAAAATAGCGGCCTCTGGAGGTAATTTCTCTCTTAATAGATGAAGAATTGGTTCTGAAAAATGTGCGAATTTGATTTTCTGGCGTTCGAAAGAATCAGTTGCTACAATTCCTGGCCCTCCTGCGTTAGTAATTATTGCAAATGAATTTTCACGAGGAATGGGTTGACACAAAAATATTTCACCATAATCAAATAAATCTTCAATAGTTTGTGCTCGTAACACTCCACATTTTTCAAATGCTAACTCATATGCAATATCAGATCCTGCAAGTGCCCCAGTATGACTTGATGCAGCTCTAGCTCCGGCTTCACTCACACCTGACTTCAATATTATGATCGGTTTTTTTCGTGTGGCTTTTGAAACCACTTCAAGAAATTTACTCCCATTCTCAATACTTTCTAAGTAGCATAAAATTACTTTAGTATCGGGATCATCAGCTAAGTACTCAATAAAATCAGTAGAATCAAGATCAGCCTTATTTCCCAAACTGATATTACATGAAAATCCGTAGGGTTGCTCCATTGAATAGTCCATAAAAGCTGTCAGAAAAGCGCCTGATTGAGATATCATCGCAATATTTCCCTTTTTGGGAGTATTTGACGCAAAAGAACCATTATAATTTAATCCAATAAACCCTAAACAATTTGGACCAATTATCTTCATATTATACTTCTTTGCAATTTGCACTAATTCTTTTTCTCGTTTTAATCCCTCCACCCCAACTTCTTTAAAGCCGGCCGTTATGACAATGAGCCCTTTTATTTTTTTCTGGCCACATTCTTCTGTTACAGAAAGGACAAATTTTCCAGGAATCACAAAAATCGCAATATCGATTGGTTCTGGAACGTCTAAAACACTCTTAAATGCTTTGTAACCACCAATTTCTTTGAGGTCATCAGCTTTTAGATTAATAGGATACACTTTACCAGAATAACCAGAATCAATAATATTCATTAATACGTTATATCCAACTTTTCCCGGTGTAGGACTTGCCCCAATAACAGCTATGCTTTTAGGATCAAAGAAAAATGATATATCTCCTTTAGTGGTCATTTCGAGAGCTCCACGAGTATCTTAATACTAATACCTTTAATACAATATTTCTATAAAAGAATGATTCTATATGAATTTTATAAAAATAATTTAATATAAATTTATAATTTCTACAAGCTTTTATAACGTATGACTAAAGCTATAATTTCTACAAATAAAGGAGATATAAACTTAAATCTATTTGAAAAAGATTCTCCGATAACAGTTGCAAGCTTTGTCTTCCTCGCACGTCAAGGATATTATGATGGACTCAATTTCCACAGGGTTATAGATAACTTCATGATCCAAGGAGGTTGCCCATCTGGAACGGGACGTGATGGACCACGAAAAAAGGGGATCTCATCATTTCCTTTTCAAGGAGAAACCATTTCATATCCCTTCACGGATGAATTTAAAAGCGGGAGAGTTTTTGATAAACCAGGACAGTTAGCCATGGCGAATTCAGGTCCACACTCTAATGGGAGTCAGTTTTTTATTACTCATATCATTACGGACTGGCTTACAAATAAGCACACCATATTCGGAGAAGTTACAAGTCAACAAGATCAAGACGTAGTCAATGCAATTGTACAAGGAGACAAGATTACCAAAATAACAATAGTATAAAAAAAAATTATAAAAAAAAATATTCTTTTTCTAGTTTTTAATTCTTGAACAAGTTATATTATTAAAAATCTCCCCAGTCATCAGATTCATCATCAGATTCAACATCATCCACTTCATCCCATTCGCCATCATTATAATCCTCGTCCTCACTATAATCCTCCCAATTCTCATCATCGCCGAAATCTTCGTAATCTTGTTCAAGTTTTTTATTATTATTGGTCCCCTCATTTAAGTCTTCATTCAACATCAAAAGACCTCTCACCTTTCACAATAATATTTTCTATCTAATGTGATTATTTTTAAAGAAATAATGATCAACTACATTTTTAAAGGTTACGTTTTAAGACAACTTAATTCAAGAAAGAGAAAGATATTGAGGTTTATCAATGATTGAATTTATCGACTTTAGTATCGAAATATTATAAAAATTTATTAAAATCATCTCTATTTACTAGTTAATACTTATTATAGTAAATAAGAATTTTTGAAGCAAAGAGTATTGTAAGGTATATTTCTATGAGTAGAGAACTAAGAGATTTGATAGATTCAATAGATTCTGCCAACCAAGCACATTCGGATTTAGTAACTGTCATCAAGTACTTAAAAGAAGAAGTACAAAGATTAAATTCAAGAGTAAATGAGCAAAAAAGAATCATACAAAATCAAGGAAGTAAAATTTCTAAATTCGATGATTCAGATATCCCTGAAGATGTGTTAATTTTAAAGGAAATGATTACTAACCAAAGAGAAGATATTAATAAAAAAGATAACCATGTTAAAATTTTGGAACAAGGTATTGAAGAACTTACCAAATCTTTAGAACTCACAAATAACAGTAAAAGTTCAAATGAAGAATTAAATCAGGCAAATATTTTGATTGCTCAATTAAAAGATGAGAATGAGAAGAAAAAAAATGAAATTGATACTCTAAAGCAAAAGTTTGAAAAATTAAATGAGGAAGGAATATTTATCGGAAGTGGGATGAGAGAGGATGAATATCAAGAACTTATTGATGCAAAGAAAATTATTTTTCAACTTATAGAAGAAAATGGTTTGACAAAAGTAAAACTTGAATCTGTAAAAGCTGAGCGTAATGAGTTAGAGGAAAAATTTCAAGAAGCCATAAATGCTAACGAAAACTATCAAAATGAAGTTGATCTAGCTAATAATGCGATAGAACATCTCACTGAGGATTTAAATGAAACGCAAGAAAAAGTTACTTTTCTAAAAAACAAAATCGATTCATTTCAAATCCAAGAAGATGAAGAATTATCGAAATTACGAAATAATTCCACAACTATTGACGAACTACTTGATATTATCTCAGATTTAGAAACTGATAAGGTTAATTTTTTACAAGAAGTAAATGCAAAAGATAAAAGAATTCTTGATTTAAAAGAAAGTAAAGAATCTTTTGAAGAGAGAATTGCAGAACAAGAGAAATTGATAGTAGAACAACAAACAGAATTTAAAAGATTATTAGATGAAAAAGATTCACAACTAAGCTCAAATAAAGAAGATTCAATCCGCATTGAAAATGCAAACCAGCAACTAAATGAGCTCATTATCGAACTTAAAAATCAGGAAGATAAATTATTAAACCAACGAAAAGAAATCCCTCCCCAAATAATACCTCCAGTATCACCTCCAGTAGTTACCACCATTTCATATCCCGTAGCTCCCCCTTTTAATTCATTACCACAAAATCTCTTTTTGAAAATGCTTCAATTCTTAGACAGTGATAATAAAAATAAGATTGTTGACCAGTTAATTGAGGACTTGAAACATCCCGAAAGGGAAATAAAAACAGGTGCTATTAAATTGTTAAGTCTCATAGATAGTGAAAAAACTTTTCACGCATTAAAAAATTTGATGCCAGACCCAGATTGGATTGTCAAATTGTATTTAATTAAAGCATTTTTCAAATTTGATAATCCTGAAGTGATGAGTTTGCTATCCAAATTTAAGAGCGATGATGATCTAGATGTGAGAGAAACTGCTGAAAGGACTATTGAAAAATTGAAACGTGTTAAGAATTAAACTTTCTAATTATCAAGTTTTTTTATTATATATCTGCATATTCAACGTTTAAGTATAAATCATAATGGAGACCTTTTTTGGTTATAAAATCAGTTACTATCTAATATAATGGTTAAAATATGTTCTTCAACCATAGCTTTCTATTAATTTGGTGTGTTGAGATAATATGCGTAAGTTAAGTCCTAATCGATGGAATTGGTCAGAAGAAGATAATAAATGGGTGTTCATCGAGCCTTGTAAAAATGGGGAATTTTTATACCAATATAGTATAAAACCCCCTAAAGAATTTGTCGACTTGACTTATAAAATTAAAACTCTTAATGAAAAAATGATCATTACTACTGATCCCCAAGAAAATGAGAACCTCTTTAATGAAATGATGAAAATTTCTAAACGAATGCAAAATATGAGAAAGGAAAGCTGAATTTCTAATAATAATAATGAGGGAGAATGATATATGAAACTAGCTATTAGCGGAAAGGGAGGAGTTGGTAAGACATTAATTGCAGGGACATTATCTAGGCTTTTTGCTAAAGATGGTTTTAAAGTACTCGCTATCGATAATGATTCGGCAATGAATTTAAGTTATACTCTTGGCATTGATGAAAATACCAAATCTAAGATAGTTCCAATATCTGAAATGAAAGAGATGATTTCTGAGCGAGTTTCAGTGTCAGGTGCCCAATCTGGAGTCTATAACATAAATCCTGAAGTTTCAGATATTCCTGATCGTTTTAAAGTAGAAGGGCCCGATGGTCTACAATTATTAGTATTGGGAGGAATTGAAGAACCTTTATCGGGGTGTTTGTGCCCAGAAAATGCTCTAATTCGCAAGTTGCTGTACGACCTACTCGTGAAAAGAGATGAAGTTGTTATCGTCGATTTTGAAGCAGGTCTTGAGCATCTTGGTAGAGGTACCGCAAAAGGTATAGACGTCATGATCGTTGTAACTGAACCATCTCAAAAATCCCTAGATCTTTGTCATAAAATCATTGAATTGTCAAAAAAGTTAGGAGTTTTGAATATTTTTCTCATAGCAAATAAAATTATTAATGATAAGCAAATAGAAAAGATAAATGAACGCGTGAGAGAGTGGAAAGTTCCATTATATCATTCATTACCTTATGATACAGAAATAGGTAATGCAGATCTCAACGGAATATCTCCAATAGATTATAACCCTGAGTCAGATGGAATGAAATCTCTTAAAGTTCTTTACCTCAAGCTAAAGGCTTTAAAAAAAGAATTGTTTGACCTCTAATTTCTTTGAACTATATAGTCTATATAGCCTACATTTTTTATATTTTATTCAAGATAGATCTTTGGAGTAATCCAAAAATTATGAAAATTAAAGAAAAGGAGGGAGAATACGATGGTTAAGAAAAAAGAGAATATATTGGCTTTAAGCATGTATTGTCTAATAGTCGCATTCACTATTCAAATTCTCGGTGACGCTAATATTTTGATAGATTTCGCTTCTCTATTTTTCATCTTGATAGCTATTTTTGCTAATGCTATATATCTCGTAGAAGTATCTTCTGTTAAGAAGAAGAAGTAGTTTTTTTTTTCCACTAAAAAAATATTTTATATCATATCATCCAAGTTTAGATTTTGATCTTCAGCGATTTCTTTCCATTGCTCTATTGCTTCTAATGCTATTTCTTCATTCATTTGTTCGATAGCATAGCCCGCATGAACAATAACGTACTTTCCTACAGCAGGGTCCATGATAAGAGCTATAATTACAGTCTGTTTAAGACCATCAAAATCAATTAAGGCGGAATTATTTTCCTTATCAATACTAATGATTTTTCCTGGGATTGCTAAACACATGAGTGTGTCATTATATTTTTTTTTGCTAATAGTCCTAATTTTTTACTCTAAAAAAAACTAATGTTTATATTACATTGTATCTCGAATTAGTACATTAGATATTAATTTTCATGATGTGAAAAAATATGTTCTTAGATAAACTGAAGGAAGTTCCTAAAAATCTATATTTAATTATACTGTTTGTGGGAGGTTTTATCCTATTTTTAGCAATAAACACGCTAGTATTTCAAGCTTTTAGCACTTCTAGCCTTTTCACTACACATGGAATCTTAGATTTCGAATTTGCGTGGACTGTAGAACAAATTGAACTCATTTTTACCACTTGGGGCTCAACCGGAATGGCCATGCAAGAATCAGGTGTAATTTGGGATTTTATTTATATCATAGGATATGTCTCTTTTGCTTTTGGTGGAATATTATTTGTAACAAGAAAAGTCTCAGGGAATTTTCAGAAAGTAGGATTATATGTGAGTTTTATAGCCGTTTTATCAGGTCTATTTGATGTAATTGAAAATATTTTTCTACTGATAATGCTCCAAAATTCAAGTGCCATCCCTACTTTTGCTCCTCCCATTGCTGGAATAATGGCTACCATAAAATTTACTTGTTTGGCTATTGCTTTACTATATTTCGTGACAGGACTCGTTGTTGCATTAATCCTCACGGTTAAAAAAAAATAAACAAGCTTCAGTAAAAATTTTTTATTTTTTATTATATTTATCTTGAATAATAATCAATAATATCATCAAGCCAATTGAAAATCTCTTCCTTGCTCAAGCTATCGATATTGAATTTAAGCCGCTCAAGTTCTTTCAACAAATTCTGCATTTCGAGAGGAACTTTCTTTTCTGATAATTCAAACAAGTATTCATTAGTTTTAGCTATCAATTCCTTAATACCACTTGCAAGTGAAGCATATTCCATATTTGTATCGATCTCACCTAACGTATTAACTAAACTAAAGAGCATTTCTGTTTTATTTCCTTTAAATGCATAATTGAAATTATAGTAGTACCCACTTACATCATCCAACGGGATCAATTCAATGTATCTATTATCTATCCGGATAATCGATTTAACATTTTTAAACAATAAGGAAGGAATCCATGTAAAAATCTGATAGCTCGACTCATATTTCTTGCATTCGATTGAGGGAAGAAAACGATTGTCCGCTTTAAAATGACCAAAGGGGACTATAATAAAATCTATCGACTCCAAGGGTCTTGGACCTCCCATATTGACGTGTAAACCCTCTATTGAATGGATACTATCCACTTGCTGATTGAAGACATCAAAAATCATTTTATTGTAAGCAGTTCGGTACACGTAAAAGATAAGCCCCTCAAATCCTCGTAATTCTAATTTAATGGAAAATTCCACGAGTTCCTCAAAGTTATCCTTCTTATTAAATTTGAGATCCAAAAAAAAATGTGAATAATTCTCTATAAATTGAAAAAACCATGGAGGCGGTCTAGTCGAATCAAAACTTAACATTTTATTTTACACCTAAATATGTTGTTATCTACAACCCAATTATTAGTAATACATCCAATCTATTTTAGTTTGATGGATTTCAGAATAAGCAAGTATGACTCAATAATAAAAAAATTATTTTAATTTTGATTATTATATTTTTTTCACAGGTTGTTTTTCCATTTCCCACTCTTCAAATTGAGCCTCTAATGATTTTAAGAAATCATCCAAGTTCTCTTTTTTAATGACCAAATTATTACCTTCAACCTTCATTCCATATTGTTTTGAATAATCAATTATTTTTTCCTGAAATGTTTTTTGGTCTAGTTCAAGGATATTTCTCATAATCTCTAAATTTATTTTTTCAGATACTCTAAGAATTTGCTCCAATTTATTTCTTTCAAAAATTTTTAATTCATCTGAAAAACCTAATTTAACTTTAAAATAGTAAATAAATGTAAAGGTTGTTATACTTACCGCAATGCTACTAAAACTCATGATCATATTAATAATATAGATTTGATACTCCAAATAAGCAATTAATATAATTCTAGAAATATACAAAATTAGTGCAAGTAGATAGATTGCTAAAAAAACCTTTAAGTTAAATTTAAAAAGAAAGTTAATAGATAAAAGAAATAACAAAATCACTATAATACCAATTATAAAGATACTCGAATTTACAATGCTTCTGAAATAAAAAGTGATATCAAAACACAAGTCTCCTTCTACAGTAAAAATTTCCAAGAAGATCATGAACAGAACAAAAATATTTAGAATAGCGATATTTTTAATTGTCTTTTTTAGCAATTTTTAACACCATCTTATTTTAATAAATTTTTTTATATTTTGCTCGTTCCTTTTTATTCCAATCTTCATATTGCTTATCAAGCAAAACAATAAAATCTTCGATATTTTCTTCATTTAGTATTAACATTTCTCCATCAATACGAAAATTAAATTGCTCAATCCATTTTAATAATTTTTCATAAAATTCTTTATCATCTTTGAAAATGTTTTCTAGTTCGAATATAGATAACTTTTCACGTCCTTTGATGATCGACCTGAATTTCATTATATCAGTCCTCTTAGTAACTATATATTTCTTCAAATATCGATAATAAATTAATGATATGAGGGATGATAAAAGGCAGAAAGCGATAATTATGATTATTATTACTGTTTCTATATTAACATAATAATCAACATAAGAAAGGTCGTTAATATTAAGGAAAAATAATATAAATCCAACTGTTAAAGTAAATGTCATGATAAAAGAATATTTCTTAAAGTATGATTTAACTTGAAATTGCTCCCTTTCAAGCGCAATTATTTTACTCTTTTTAATAATTCTAAATGCTATCAAAATTGATAAAAGGAGAAATTCTATTCCAATTATGAGAAATATAAAGTTACTAAAACCTAAATTGGATTGGGTTAATTCGTTAAAATAAGCATATAATATAAGGACTACAATAATCAAGATAATGTTAATTATTGTAAACAAGATAATTTTGTCTTTCATAAAAGTCAATATTTTTTATTTCATTAAATCTTTTTTCAAATTTCAGACTTTGTGTAGGATGTAGGGTAAAAATAATAATAATACAAAATAATTGTAAAAATAAAAAATACAAAATAAAAAAAAGATAAGAAAGGATATTTAAATTTATAAACCAAAATCTTCCAATTTCATTCGAGTTCTGTGAAATTTAAGCCCGATTTCATCAGCACCAACACCCATTGCTAAAGAGAGTAATTCCGTTATGTATAACACCGGAACCTTATATTCCGTTTCATATTTCTTTCCTAAATCTCTTTGACGAGTATCAAATTGTTGGAAACACGCTGGGCAGTTTACTACAAGAATGTCAGCGCCTGATTTCTGAACGCTGTCCATCTTTACCTTCAAATTTGCCATGCCGTGCTCTTCATAGGCATTCGTAACTGCGGATCCACAGCAGAGAATTTCTTCCTCATATTCTACTACTGTTGCTCCTGCTGCAGCAACAAGCTCCTTCAAAGTAGTTGGACGCATTGGATCGTCGCTTTCCATCCATTCTGCGGGTCGCATGTAATGACAACCAGGATGAACCGCTACTTTAAGACCAGAAAGCGGTTTTATAACTGCTCCCTTGACTTTATCAATATTGTCTTTCAACACATCAACAAAGTGTTTCACGTCTATGGAACCTTGATAATTTTTTCCGATTTTGGATAATTCTGCGTTCACTTTTCCCTTTTTTAAGCTATCATGCTTTAATTGGAATTGAACTCCTCGAAGCGTGTTAGCACAACCATTACATAAGGAGATTATATCCATCGATTCAGATTCTGCTAAAGCTAAATTTCTTGCACCAAGTGTCAACCAAGCATCATTATCAAAGGATTTCATGCCTGTTGGATCTGGACAACAACTAAAAGGAGCACTTGAAGTAGTAATACCGACTTTATCAAAGACTTTCCTCGATGCAGCTTCGATAAACGGAATCCGATTACCAATCGTGCATCCCTCAAACATTTTATATTCTGTCATTTTAATTTATTCCTCCTATTTTAGTTTCTTATCAGAACCAATATTTTTTAATAAGGTTTGCACTTCATTCACATCTGGAGCGTCTACAGCAGGAATTCCTAATTGCTCACGCCTCCTCTCAATAGCTGGTTGAGAAGGAATGGCTTTTGCACTATCAAAAATTGCCTGTGCTTGTCCATAAATAAAATCAGGTGCATTTCCTGCTTTAACAGATTCATTTTTTAAGAACGTGAATATTTCTGTGAGCTCTATGTGCTGTGGACATACTTCATCGCACGT
>JAGXNQ010000025.1 GCA_019894955.1 Promethearchaeota archaeon
ATATTCTTCATCATAAAAATTAGGGTAAATAGAAACAGCAAAGAATAGACTCTCATTTTTAATTCTCTTAAACATTTTAGGCAGAGAATTATTAATTAATGTCAGTATTTTATTCCTTGTTATTTCAACAACCCTATATTTTTCTATATGAGAAGGAAATGCTTCCATTAAAGTATTCATATGAACAAAATCAAAAACTTTTGATATTTTCTGAATTCCTCCCAGTAAATATTGTAATTCCATTAATTCATTAATATAATGCTTGTTCTTATGCAGATCTTCAAATTCAACAACTGCGATATTTGCTGAATAATCTACAATTTTTCCTTTAAATTTTGAATACTTTAAAACATTATCCAACTCTGCTAAGGAAAGTTTGAAATTTGATCCTAACACAAAAATAAATTTATTATCCATCATATATCAAAACAAAAAGATTAGAATATACAGTAAATGGTAGCATTCAATATGATTTTTTCTACTTCATTCAGTACCAATAACAAAATTAATGATCTTAATTATATCGGCTTTTCGAGCATTCTTCGGTAAATGGATATCTTGGTCATTACAGAACTGTTTTAACTCTTTAACTGTTAAAATTGAGAGATCGTCTGGAAGCTGTTCGGTTGCTTCTGGTGAAATGCTCTTTTCCATATCTTTAGGATCATCAGAGGGTTCTTCTTCCAAGGAGATTGAGGATTCGTATTTTTCTCCTGAAATTTCTTCAATGGCACTGATTATGTCTTTTAAATCCTCTTTTTTTCTTTTTGGGAGAAACTCGGGGACTTCTTTAATGATTTTTCCATCTCCTGTTTCTATTTTTTTTCCACCAGTTTTGATCCCCACTTTTTTCTTAGTTTCTTTCATTTCTTTCATTGTTTTCGCGTAATTATCCCTTAATACAATCAAACTCAGATTTATAAGACTTGAAAAATTAGACCATCCATCTTTTTCTATAACAGACTTTGCCCAAAGATATAAATCTTGATGTAAATCAACTGTGACAACCTTCCCTTCTGTAGTTATATCTAAAATTAACCACCGTAAGATGTTAGCTATAATGATATCATTATCAAATGCTACGAATCCGTATTCTCTTCCTAGACTTGAAAATATAGAAAGACTACCAAAAGCAAAAACTTTTCCCTTAAAATATTCAACACATACCATTAGTGGAATTTTAGGAGAATCTTCCTCAGTCCATATCTGACCATCAAAGACATTTCGAAAACAATAGAGTCCTCCTCTTACAACTACTTCAGTCCTCACATTTTTTCCATTTTCTTCTGGATCAAACGTTTCAATCGAACATGCACTTGATAGTACGATCTTTTGAATTTGTTCAGTGATATAATGTGATTTGAACTTATCTAAAATCTGACGCTTCTGTAAGCTCACGTAATTCACGGAATCAGATACTTCGTCAGTTACAAATCTAAAACCAAATTTTTTTGTAAGTTCATTTAAGTTAGTGCGATTTATGTAATCTCCTCCACGAGTACTTACAAGCAATAATCCTCCCCCATCTCTCACATATTGTTCTAAATTATCAATTTCTTGAGGAGTTAGGTTGATATTTTTAGGAGATGATATAACAATCGCATCATATTCTTTCAAAGTCATTGCTGAACCAAATCCCGCTTCGATTTTTCCCAACTTATAACCCGAAATAAATAAAAATTGGGTAAAATCTGAATAAGATGAAGCTTCTAATGTTAACATGTTATTATGACTATAATCAAGGGCAATTGAGTGTTTCTTTTCCATTTTAAGAACCAAATTCTTTTTTATCTATTCATAGTAACAATAATCCTATTATTTAAATAACTTACATCACCAGAGTTATGGATCTTTTTCTTAAATTATTATTAGAATAAATATTGGTTGATAATAAAAAAGAAAAAAAAATAGAGTCCTAAATTTTAATTTTAACATTATACTTTGCTAATAGGATCGCTATACCCGCTTCTATTAAAATAGGAAGAACTCCAAGAACTAGCATGGTTAAAACTGGAATAGCTAATAGAATATCTCTAAAATCATCAACGAGAAATTGAGCTAATAAGCTAAACACAAGCGCAAAAATAAACAGTATAAGCAAGTTTTTACCCATTTCACTTAGAACAGGAATTTTAAAATCTAACATCTCAAAACTGAAAAAAACCGCAATTAAAAAACCAGATGCTCCAATAGCTAATAAGGCTAATGAGGTAGTACAATCGTGATGTTCAGCAGGTTGAATCCAATCTACAACATAAAATAGCATTATGGCAATTGTGGATACAGGTAAAATTCGTTTTTTAAAACCAACTTTAGTATCATCAGGATCCATTTTAAACCATTGAGAGAAACATGTAGCCGCGATCGCTATTGCTGCGTGATTGAAAGCATTAAATGGGAATATAATACTACCTCCCGGAAGAGGACCTTTATAGTCAAATATTCCAGTAGCGTATAAGAGAGAATGAATGACCATTATGGCTATACTTAGAAGTATCCTTTTATCAGCACTTTTTGGTATTAAATAAGTAGCTAAATAAGCAGCAAATGTACCTATCGCAAGGTTAGCAAATGTACCATACCATAATACTTCATCCCAGGGGATGGTTCCATCTGAGATTAATCCTCCTAAAAGGCCATCATCAATAAATGCCAATGCATATAACACTGCCACTCTAATTAATCCGTGTTTCCAAGCTGCTCCAGTTCCTTTTTTTTCTCGTCGACTTGTGAATGCTAAGTATGCACCAAATCCCATTACAAACATAAATATTTGTTGACCAATATCTATTATCGTTATTAGAGCAGGATATCCATTATAATATTTGTATCCATGATTTAATAACGGTGGACCAATTGGTTGGATTGCTAATCCGAAATTTCCGGATAATTCCCAAGTAACTACGGAAATGATCAAGAAAATGATGATTAAACCTCGAAATTGGTCTAACCATTCATATCGAACGTGTAATGCTTCTTTTCGGTCATCTTTTTGTTCAATTACTTCTTCTGACATTTTTAAACACTTTTTTTTAAAATTGATGTGACAAATAAAGATTTCCTTTTCTTTAATTTAAAAATTTAGTTCTTTTTTAAATGAAGACAAATGTTATTAATATCATCAATAAAGTAGCTATCAAATAGTAATTATAAGGTTTTTGAGAAGACAACACATGAAAGGAAGAAAACTTTTTTCTTTGATAATTTTTTTGGGACTCATCCTCATTATCATAATGGATAGTGCTATCTTACTTCCTAATGAGGTATTAATTGCTGCAGATTTTGGTATCTATTTTGATTCAATAGGAGTTTTAATTGGGATCTATACCATAATGCATGGGATTTCTATAATTGTATTTGGGTATCTTACTGATAAATATTCGCGTAAAAATCTCCTCATTCTTTCAGGAATGATTTGGTCAATAGATGTAATGCTTTATATTTTTATTAATGAATTCTGGCAGCTATTACTAGCTAGAATCGTCGCTGCGATTGCTACAGGTATAACTGCCCCTCTCGTAATTTCTTATTTGGCCGATTTTATTTCTTCGGATTCACGTTCCAAATCTTTTGCATTTTGGGGTTTGATGACCACAATAACAAGTTTATTTGCAGGAACTTTAGCTTTAGCATTTAATTTAATTGATTTTTCAACAATTGAATTACTAACACCCACCCAGAAAATAGACTATATATCACTTAATTTTCCCGGAGCTTTGTATACTTGGAAATTGCCCTACTTATATCTAGGAATGATTGCGTTTATTTTAACGATAATAAATTTCTTTGTCACGGTGGAACCCAAGAGAGCTGCTAAAGATAAGGCTTTTGAAGATCTACTTGTCAAGGAAGATCTCCAATATTCATACAAGATTAAGTTTTCTGATTTAAAATATATATATAAAAGAAAATCAAATTTCTTTTTAACAATGAATTTTTTTGACGTTGTTGCATCGGGTTTATTGCTTGCTTATATCTTTCCTTATATTGAGCTTGATATCGGAGTTAATGTAATTGATTTTAGAATTATTATCTTACTTTTAATTGCGGTCGTATTTGGATTATTTATTGGACAATTTGGATTAGCTCATTGGGGCGATAAACTGGTACAAAAAGGAGATTTGAATGGTAGAGTAAAAATAGCAACTATATGTTCAATTTTAACTTTACCCTTTCTTCTCGGCGCATTTGCTATGTCTCCAAATATACCGACTCAAACGTTCTTTTTTGGATCATTCTACGCTAACGAAATCTTATTTACTGTCCTATGGATAGTATTTTCTTCATTATTAGGTTTAGGATTAGCATTTACGATGGGAATTGGTCCAAATTGGTATTCATCTTTAATTGATGTAAACTTTCCCGAGAATAGAGGTACGATGATCGCGGTAGGTTCATTCATTGACACTATTGGTCGTGCATTGGGTGCCTTTATTGGTGGTTTTATTGTTGCTTTCACTGAGAGCTTCTCCGCTACTATTTTCTGGTCTACACTCATATTTGGTATTTTATCAATCTTTCTTTGGATACCCCTTTTCTTCACTTCAAAAAAGGACTTCAATGCTGTCAACGAAGAAATGAAGCAACGTTCTATTCGTATTCAAGAAAAAAGAAATGAATAATAATTATTTAGTTAAATTACTTTATTTAAGGTTTCTGTGGTTGTTCATCTTTAATTGAGAGGAGTTTTTTCATCCATTTGGGCAGAATAAAACCAAGATAAAAGAATAAATTTGATATCACCAATATTATTCGAATAATAACTAATGTCAAGGTATCCATATCTATCAACGCGTCAAATATCGCGGACACTCCAAACAAAATGAATGCAAATAATAAAAAATAGCCCTTCCACATTAACGACCGGTTTTCTTTTAATTTTATAGAAGAAACAGCAAAATGTATCCCTGTTGCACACGCAGTAACAATACTCAGACCTAAAAATATCAATAAAAATCCCTTATAATCAATATCAGTAGGGTTACTGATATCATCCATTATCCCTAATAAGGAATTAATTGGTGCTTCTGGAGCAAAAAACAGAAAATAAAACAAATATATTTCGAAAATAATCGAAAGAACTCCATAACTAATCAAAACAATCTTTTTTCTTTTTGGTTTTAATGTCGTTAGATACACATTTAACCAAGCAATTATAGCAATAGGGATGGCTACAGTTCCTAATAGAACATAGATTTGATAAGTTAAAAGCTCTCCCGTTACTTGCCAATATAAAAATCCTAATCCACTAGGATACCACGGAGATAATGTAAAAACGATACATAAGAAAAAGTTGAATATCAAAAATTGCTTTGTTTTAATCGATTTTATTAATACTATCAACCCAAAGAAGAGGCCGATAAAGACTGAAATTGCTGCGCTGAAACCAGAGATTATAGCTAAATCACTTAATTGAATAATCATTTTAAAATTCACCTAATATATTTATTAGTTGAATTAATTTTAATTGAAGAAATTAATAAATTTTAAGTTTAAGTTTGTTGAGTGTTTAATAAGAATTCTAATTATTGTAAATTAGAATATCAAGAACTGTATGGTAAACATGGGGACCATAGCTTTTTACAAATCTTTTTTCTAATAATTTGCATCCTAAACCTTCTACTTCAGCTATTTTTCTGAAATCGTCAAATAAAGTCATATAATTTTCTTTCTCAATGACTCCTTCATAATGGTATATTGTTCCATCATCACGAGCAACTAACAGTGCTTCCTTTACGTAATTTATTGGAGCGGGAAAAACCCCCATAATTACTCTATGGGCTTTTATTCCAGAATTACTTAATTTAATTACTTCCTTTTTACAATCGCCATTAATTGGGATAATTACATCTTCAAGATGATTTAGTTTGATATTCTCAACTAAATAATTATATGCCTCTGGATTTAATTCAATACTATAAATTTGACGAGGTTTTGAGTGTTTACCAATTGGCAACGAAAAATAACCGATACCAGCAAACATGTCTACTATAACTTCACCGTCTTTAACTAAAGTTGCCAAGTATTTTCGTTCAGATAAGTTTCCTTGGCTGAACATTATTTTAGTGAAATCAAAACTATATACAACTTCATGTTCTTTATGTTTAATTAAAGAATTATTTTCTCCCGCCAGATATTCAATGTTATTTGGTTTTCTAAATGTACCCTCTATTTTACCTTTATTCAAATAAACAGATTTAACACTAGGTAATAACTCCATGCACTTTTGAGCTATAATATCTTTATTTTTTATCAGTTGAGGATTTAATTTAAGGATCATGACTTTTCCCAACAATTGAAATCCTCTTGGTAATATTTTAAGCTCCGATTCAGTAAGAGAATCAAGTAATTTGTTTTTTAGCTTTTCTTTAAACCCCATATGATTTATATCCTGAATTGATAACTGGAACTGAAAATTATTATGTTTTCAATTTAGATTATTATAATATATAAAAGATAAGTGAGTTAAGAAATTTTATGAGAAATGAGAGATGAAATTGATCATTTTTAGGATGGTAATTACGTCAATAAGCATTAAATAAATATAAAAATTATAAATTATTCCTTAGGTTTAAGTTTAAAAGTCATATTATCTTGCCCTAATACAACTTCTCCGTCAAAAACATCACTGACACCTTGTAAATACTTTTCTTCTATTGTAACATTAAGTAATGGAGGAGTAACGTGAACATAAACAAGCTTTTTTACATTTGCTTCTTGGGCTACTCCTGCTGCTATAACTGGGCTCATGTGGTAATCTTGTATATCCTTCAAAATTTTAACCATCCTATCTGGAAGTTTTGCGGTTCCAGTAATCATGGCATTTATCATATCAAAAGAGATCGCCTCGCAGAAAAGAATGTCTGCATCATTGCAATATTTAGCAAGATCCCCAGTCATTTTAGTATCACCTGTAATAACAACCACATTACCCTTATATTCAAATCGATAGCCTACAGCAGGATTTACTGGAGAATGATCAACTGTGAAAGCGTAAACTTTCAAACCATTCCGATTAAAGAATAGTTCTGCTTCATTAGGGTCTGTTATTGTAATTTTCTTACTTATAGGTGTACCTGCTTCAGGAATAATGGTATCTTTTCCATGATGGGCTATTCTATAACCAGAATCTAGTTCATATGCCATAATAAATCCGTTAACAACCTTATCCACACCTTCAGGTCCATAAATTTCTAAAGCTTTAGTTCTTCCATTAGCCCAACTCATAATATTTGCCTCCCCGAGGTCACCGATATGATCGGAGTGAAAATGGGTAAGGAAAATTGCACTTAAATAAGACACTGGTAGTCTCATAACATCAACATTTCGGTATGAACCTGGTCCAACATCAATAAGAATGAATTCTCCCGCAACAATAACACCAATACAAGAAGCGACTCTTTTATTGTTGTTAAATGGTCCACCTGAACCAAATAGAAAGAGGTGCATCTTATCTCCTTTTAGATATTTACTCATACTCATCATGATTCTTTTCTTCTCGATATTATTTCATTTTTTAAAAAAAAAATATAGTTCTATCCAACCTTAATTTTGTATAAAAACTAATCTTAATCAAAAATAATAATTGATTCTTTAAAATTTTTATTCTGGAGATAAACACTGGTATTAACTTTTAATAACATGATTTCCATATCTCTCCAATCATTAATCTGAACTAGAATAATCAAATCATAAAAGTTGCAATGATTATGAACTTTAAACTCTATTTGGAATATGATTTAAATAGGTTATACCACTCATGCTCTTTCTATTCTTTTTGATAATGATAAGATATTTATAAAAAAAGTAGCTATATAACTAATAGGAATAATTTATTTTTGATTTTAAAAGGGGAAAGCTTATAAAATGGCTACAGAAAATTCAAAGGACCCATATGAAGTAATAATTAACACCATGAAAAGGGAATATCCTAATGGGATTCCGATGTCAGGTGGAAAAGTTTCAGAAGCTTTTAGAGAATTCATCCATATCTTATTCACTCCAGAAGAAGCAGAAGTGGCACAATATTTAGGAACAAAGGGAAAACCAGCGAATTCTATCGCTAGAAAAATAGGAAAAACAGCTCAGGAAACAAAAAAAATTCTAAACGACTTAACCTATAAAGGTTTGCTCCATGATATTGGAGGATACTCACATTTTATGGCGATAGCGCACCTCTTCAATATGGGATTCAAGTATAAAAAGACCGCCGAAAGAGTGGGTGGTATTAAAGCAGCCGAACTTTATCAACAATTTTTTATTGAAGATAAATTTTATCATAGATACACGAGTTCTGATGCAGGCACTTCACAAGTTAGAGTAGTCCCTGTAAATAGAGCAATCGATTATGAATCTAAAGTTTCAAATGCTGAAGAAATCCATGGAATAATTGAAACTTGCCAACTTCCAATCATGGCAACTGATTGCCCTTGTCGTAAACGAACAGAAACTTTAGGGATAAGAGAAGATAAATGTAAACATGATTTTCCAATTGAAGAAACATGTTTTCAAGTAGGACTTTTTGGTGGATACTTCAAAAGAAGAGGAGAAGGAAGAGAACTTACCCGTGAAGAGGCACATAAAAAAATAGATGAATTAGCTAAGAGAGGTTTAGTGTTTAATGTCAACAATGTTATAAATCCCATGTTCCATCAAGTTATTTGTTCATGCTGTAGTTGTTGTTGTGCAGTTTTACGGCAGGTAACCCGTTTTGAAGACAAAAATGATGCGTGTATTAGTAAAGCAAACTATGTATCAATAGTAAATCAGGAACTCTGTAAAGGTTGTGGGTTATGCGCAAAAAGGTGCCCTTTTTCAGTAATCAAGATCGAAAATGAAATAGCAACCTTAGATAGTCAACAATGTTTTGGTTGCGGGGTATGCGCAGTAACGTGCCCTAATGAAGCGATAAAACTTCATCGATTTGAACGTTCTCATATCTTTAATAATTCACTTGAACTAATGAATACAATTAGAGAGGAAAATAAAGACAATCCAGAATACCCTTAATAGATACAAAAAATTATAATTTTGATTTTTCTAATTTTTATTCTGTAGTATTTTATAAAAAAATTAATGAGTAGATTTCCTTGTAGGTATTCTTAACTGAATACTTATCATTTCTCTCATGAGTTTTTCTATGAGATTTTTTTTTAAATCCTCGTTTTTGCTCCATAAATTGTCAATTTCACCAGGGTCGCTTTCATAATCAAAAATATCTCCCTTTTCGAACCCATCGTAGATTGTCAAGCGAAATCTTTCAGTAACAAGCGTTCGAAGTCTAAAAGATTCATTTCTACTGATATGTGTAAGCTCTTCATCATGCTCAATTAGAAGTTGTTCTCTTACCTTGTTACCTGGGTCCTCTAATATTGGTGATATGTCGTAGCCTTGGCACATTTCTGGGTGGTACTTCTTCTCTATACCTAATAAACTTAAAAGAGTTTTTGGTAAATCGACCGTACTAACCAAAGAATTCGAAACAGATGATTTAGTCAACCTAGGTATTTTCCACAATAAAGGGGGATTTATCACACTACGATAATGAGCAGGACCTTTTATGATAAGCCCATGATCTCCACAATAATCTCCATGATCGCTGGTAAAAATCACCATTGTGTTCTCTGCTATCCCCGATTTATCCAGATAATTAAGAATCTTCCCAACACCATCATCAATCATCGCAATAGAGCCATAAGTAAGTGCAATATATTTTTTTGCTACTTCCTCAGAAACTAAGCTAGGAAGAACAGGTTCAAAACCTAACTTAATATACTTTCCCAAAAACTCATGTTCAAGTAATAATTGACCATCATTAAAATTTGACGGCAATTTAATATCCTCTGGTTTGTACATATCTTTGTATTTTCCTGGTGGACAAACAGATTGATGCGGATCGGGAAACGAACAGTGGAGAAAAAATGGTTTATTCCCATAATCTCCATTCGCGGTTCTTTCAAGATATTTTACTGTTTGGTCTGCTACATATGTTGTTGGATATAATTCTTCTGGTAACTTAGTTTCATGGTAGAAAGTGCTGACTCTGGAAGGATCCTTATGATAATCATCCATATCATATCCTTGTTCTCTTAACCATTCAGAGTAATGACCTGCCATCAAATCACCGTGACCAGTAGCCAAATGTACTTCTTCAAAACCATAATATGGCGTAGGAAATGGCAATTTAATATTTCCATGAAACCAATCAAAGATAGCTTCAAGAGATTTCTCAAATTTCCTATAACGATTAAATGTTGGGGCCATGTGTTGGAAATGGAGTTTTCCAACATTACAAGTATGATAACCAAGGCTGCTTAATATTCCCGTTATAGTAGGAAGTTCAGGATTTAAGTTAATACCATTCGATCGAGTTTTATGTTCACTGGGATAGGCTCCCGTGAAAAAACTTGCTCTATTTGGCATGCAAATAGGATTTGCGCAAAAATAATTAGTAAATCTTACACCGCCTTCATTAGCGATCGTATCAATATTTGGTGTCTTAAGAACTGGATTTCCCATGCAACTTAAATGACTTGATCGTTGTTGGTCGGTTATTATAAAAAGAACATTCATTTTTTCGCTCAATTATTGCACCTCAATTTTTTTTTCTCTGGAATTCCATTCGAACAAGAAACACCTACTTGACATAACCCACAACTATAAATTGGGATTTTGTAATGTTCTCCGATGTAAGGAACCGTGCTAAAGACTTTATCGTAACATTTTTTCTTATCGTGACCCTCTTCCATTGTTATTGCCCCAACAGGACATCGTTTCACACATTGTCCACATTTGATACAATGTTCTCGGCGACTGGCGGCTCGTTTATCAGCATCGGAGGGTAATTTATGATTGATTAAGAAACTACCACATCTCATGGCCTTACCTCGTTCATTGATGAATCCATCAGATAAACCAAATGAACCTAGCCCTGCAGCAAAACACATATGTCTATGCGACCAAGTTGAAGCCAAGGCACCTTGCCATGCATCTTCATGTTCTCTATACATCCTGAACAATTTTTTTTCGAGCATTGGAGCAACTCCTTCAATTCCAAATTCACGTTTAAGTTCACTAAGTAAATGACGCCATAGTTTTTGGTTCGCTTTTTCACCGTAAAGCCTAGTATGAGCCCAACGCTCGCTTGGCCAATCTTGAGAATATTCAAGATTCTCCTTTTTTGTAAGAGGATTCATTGGAAGAACAAATGCTACAACAGTAAGATTTTCAGTAGAATCATATTCAATATTGTTTAGTTCACAATATTTCGTGAAGGCTTCTGTAGGAGTCAAGTGAAACGGTCCAACAAGCTTTTTATACTCTTGAAAAATGGGGTCGTTTCCGGAACAAAACCCAATAAGAACATCTGGCTCCCAAAATAAAGAACCATCTACTCCTGTCATCCTATTGGATTCGTCTTCCCGTAGGAATGTGTTAATCTTTTCTATAAACCAATCTTTATTTAACATATCAACATTTTCTCAAGCTTATAATTTTGATTAATGATTTTATAATACCTTTAAAATAAAAAAATGATCTTTTTTATAAACTATTTTCTAAAAAACTCCTTTTACTTCTTTTTTAATCGTCTTCGATTCATATACTTCCATTGGGGTGGAGAAATTGTCTTTCCGTATAACGTATTCGAACCAAATGAGCCAATCACATGAGGAATTGCTAATGGAAGACCTTGTTGTTTATCACCCGCCCTAAATATGTTATCAACCACCATTTCCAATTTGCTTTCAGGTACGAAAAACATCATCTCATCGTTTTGAACGGCTCCCATTGATCGATCGCCCAATCCCGGACAAGCGATATTGCATTGATTGGATTGATATGTTCTTATAAGCCCCTTGCAAGAAGCTTCCATGCCGTTAAATTCGCTATAAATGCAATCACCGTCATAAGTTGCTGCTAAAATTAAATGTCCAAGAATTAATGGCGAACAATAAATCAGGACTAAATCAGGCTTTGCGATGGTCATGTTTAAAGGTGTGATGAGAAATCCTTCAATTTCTCCAGGTTTAAACGTTGAATCAGTTTTCCGAGAATTTTTTTCTGCGTCTATATCTCTCTTGAATCCAGCATATCTTGCCCATCCTTCATAGACTGGTTCGGCGTGATTTTCTAACTCTTCCAAACCATAATACAAATACTTAGATGGTCCACATGAGATATCTTCTCCGTCAATATAAAAGGAAAATCCAGACCGCCTGCACCACATGTGAAATATGCAGGTGCAAAGTGGCGCACCAAATACTTCATGTGGTCGAAGGCATTTTCCTGAAGGGGGTTTTTCTTCACCTTTTTTTATTATTTTAATAGCAATAGGATATGTCAAAAGTTTTAATTTATCAATAAGTTCTTGCCCAAATTTTTTATATTTGTTTAAATCTTCCATTTTCTCTCCTCCTTCTAATTAATTATTGATAAGTTCTACAGTTAAACTTTAATATGCTTTATTCATATTTAAAAGTATATTAACTGGTGTTAATCACTGGAGATAAAATTAAGGTTAGTATAATGTCTCAAAATTATAATAAAAAAGAACTAAAAGAGAATATATGGAAAAATAAAATTCTCTCCTTTTTACAGGAAAACCCATCTGGTTTCACGATAAAAGATCTCGCTGAAGGGATTGAATCGACAAGAATAACCATATCAAAATATCTCACAATTTTGGAATATGAGAATAAAGTAATTTCTCAAGAAATTGGTGTTTATAAACTTTATTTCAGTGCAGATAGGAGATTTGTTCCTTTGCCTTTAATACGTACGTTTTATCAATCAATTCTATCAGGAATTAAAGGTAAATTCAATAAAGAAGAATATAAGGAGATTGGTCATATTATTTCAGATAATTTGTATGATTACTTAATGGGACAATTTCCTAAAAGCTTAAAAACTCAAATTACTTCCTATAGAAAATTCTTAAATACATTTGCAAAGTTCTATCCATATCTTGATATATTTTACTCTAAAGAATTAATAATTGAATACGATGTAAATGAAGAAGAAGAAAAAGCAGTTTATCATTTTAAAAATGTGGATTTATTAGATATTTCAGAAGATTTTGAGAACCATTTTTACATATTAGCCGGTGTTCTAGAAAAAGTACTCTCAAGCGTATTTCCAAGACGACCTACAATTTGTACTATTTTATCTGTGAATAGTCGTGAAAAAACTGTAAAGATCTCAATTGATCGACAGCATTAAACTCTGATTTTAAAAATTAAAAATCGAATTAAAAAAAAAGGTTAAAGAGTAGTAAAATTCTCTTTACTAGATTAAAATTTTTACTACATATCTTCAAGTTCTTCTTGCATTATATTGAGAACTTCACCAAAAGCAATAGCATCTTGGAGGTTGCCTTCGATTGTTAAATCGCCACCCATATAGAGAGATGTGGCATCTACTTCGCCAGAAAGCATCCCACTCCAATTTTCCATAGATGTGCTTAAAGTTACGCTAGGATCACTTAGGGCTCCTTCTGTGATTTCTATCTTACCATCTCCCATTGTTACACCAAACTGAAAATCTTTATCAGATACAACGAATCCGACTTTAATTTCTTTCATGTCTTCAATTTCATCTTTCATATCTTCTGATTCTGTTGCAAGGGCTTTAGCAAGTTTGAACATCTTTATAGCTTCAGATGGATCTTTTAATCCATTTTCTCGGATAGCCTTTACTTCATCTAATAACGCTTTATCAACCATTTTGGTTTCAACTATTTATTTGTTTATATTTTCTAGGTGAATTAAACTAGGTCTTACATAATAGAATAATGAAAAATCGTTTTTTAATACTTAGTGTTTATCACTGGCGAATAATTTTAAAAGGCTATTAATAACTTGTAACAAAGTTATTGTAACACAATTCATAATAAATAACCGAATAACATTATGAGAAAAGAGATATGAATACAACAAATGAAGATATGAATAATTTTTTAGGGAATTTTCCATCTTCAACATTTGCGGATGGCACTTGTTTAATAATTGGATCCATGGCTACTGTTGGCGTTGTAAATACTGATGATGGGCTGGTACTCTTCGATGTGGGAACAAAAATGCATGGTCCAAGAATATTTCAAGAACTTAGAAAATTTTCAGATAAACCTGTTAAATATATAATATATTCTCATGGTCATTTTGATCATGCATTTGGTTATGCTCCCCTACTTGAGGAAGTAAAAGAAAAGGGGTGGGAGATGCCCCAAGTAATTGCTCATGAAAATGTGTTAAATAGATTTGAGAAATATAGAATGTTGCATGGATATCACAATTGGTTAAATAAAATGCAATTTGCTACTCCTTCCCAAACATCGGAAGATATTGTATCTGCTAAAGAGACCTTAGATCCTACCATTGTGTTGCATGGTAATGAAAATTTCGAGTTCAAGTTAGGACAGTTTACCTTTGAAGTTTATCATGATATGGGTGAAACAGATGATAGTTCATGGATGTTTTTTCCGGCAAAAAAGGTATTATTTACGGGAGATTTAGTGATGAATCCTTCCTACCCAAATGTTGGCAATCCTAATAAAGTTCAACGGTACCCAAAACACTGGGCTATTGCGATGGAAAAAATGCTGGAAAAGAATGCTGAATATATAGTGCCTGGTCACGGACAACTTATTGAAGGTAGAGATGATGTTAAGGGGACTTTGTCTATTAGATCAGAAGCTATGCATTTTGTCCATGACGAAGTAGTAAAAAGAATGAATGAAGGAAAATGGTTCCCTGAAATCTTTCATGAGATGCTTGACATTGAACCCGATAAATTTAAAAATAATAAATATTTAAAACCAACATACGGATGTTATCGCTTTGCTATACATGCAACCTACAGACTTTATCATGGTTGGTATGACACAGGAAATCCCACTGATCTTTTTCCATCCAAATCTGATGAAGTTGCGAAAGAAATATTAAAGGTTGCTGATGAAACAAAAATTCTTGAACAAGCGAAAAAGCTCAATGATGAGGGAAAGATACAATTAGCTTTACATATAGTTGATATTGTAATTAAAGGAGTTACCTCAGAGAATCAGACTCTTTTAGAAGCATACACTTTGAAAAACAAACTCTTAAAAATAATGAGAGATGAATTAGAAACTTCATTCATTGCTAAAAATAGTTACAATAGAGGTTTCAATCAAATTAAAAATAAAATAAGTGAATTACGAAGAAAACTGAAATAATTCTTCTTTATTTATTGAAAAATAAAGGGAAAAAAAAATTATTGTACCAATGTAGAGCCTTTTTTTAAACATTTTTCGGCTACTTTAACCAAAGAATCTATGATGTCAGCAATTGGCTCTATTTTATTTATTACTCCAATGCTTTGGCCTAAAAGAACTGCACCATCGTCAACATTCCCTGTCTCGTAAATCATCTCGTAAAATTTCCCATCTTTAAGAACATCTACCATAGTCATTTCTTTTTCTTCAGCTAACTTCTCATCTTTGCTTGCTACAAGACTATGATGTAAGGCGTAATTATTTCTCCACAACCTAATTGGACCTAAGAATCCAGTAACTAAAACTGTATCGGAAGCCTTCGCAGGGGGGACGATATTTTTGTAGTTATCTGGGAATTCACTTTCTTTAGAGGCAATAAATCTGGATCCCATTGCTACGGCGCCTGCACCCATCGTTAAAGCAGCAGCTACTCCTTCACCTGTAGCAAATCCTCCACATGCAATTACTGGTACATCAGGATGTTTTTGCATTACTTGTTCCAACAGAACTAGCGAACTCACTTTTTCATACGATTGATGTCCACCACCTTCACCTCCAGTGACCACTAAACCGTCAACTCCACTCGAAACACATTTGTCAGCAAGCCATAAGGCAGGAGCAACGTGAAAGTGTTTGATTTGAGATCCACTCTCTCTTAATCTAATGAAATTTTTCGTTTCTGGTAACATCTTTGAAGATCCTGCACTTGTCAGTGCATAAACACATTGTTCTCTTACTTTAGGATTGCTCATTATAAACTTAGAAATCTTCTTGCACAATGGACTCGCATCTAATTGCATCCTACCAGTACGAATATTAAAACCAAAGGGTTTATCAGTGTGTTCCACAACATATTCCATATTTTTTTTCATTTCTTCAAAACTATCACGACCATACATATTTGTATGGCTTAAAATACCCATACCTCCCGCTTCTGAAATTGCAACTGCCATTTCAGTAGTATAGAAAGGACCCATCGGCGCTAAAAAGATGGGTACTTTAATGTCAAACATCTCTGTTATTTTTGTTTTAATCATTTTTATCTCATTCTTATTAGTTAATTCCAAAGACTATATTTTATAAATAAGAAAAACAAGTATCATTAAAAAAAATTCAGACTCAAATAGAAAAATCATTTCAGAATCATTTATTTACTAAAATGTATTGGTGGAGTCCCTTCTTTTAATTATCTCTGGAGAGTTTCTTCCTCCCGAAGAAGCTAAAGAATATTTTAATGCCCTCCCTGAAAAACATCGGAAAAAATATCAAATAGAGAAATCTGCTTAGTGATTTTAATAAAGATTGAGGCCACACCTCAATCTTTATGGATTTATGAATTCTCGTATGCTTGAACAAACTATTTCTGGTGCGTCATGCATTACCCAGTGAGAGGATTTCTCAGCCTTAACGATTTTAAGGTCTTTAACATAATCCGATAGCCCTTCAAGAGTTATTGGACGTATGAAATTATCTTTCATGCCATGAATAACCAGAGTTGGAACTTCAATAGAACCAATTTGCTTTGAAACATATTTATTTGCTCGATAGTAGTTTATACCATTTAATATAGAATTAGGTTGAGACCATGATTCAATATACTTTTGTTTGTCCTCCTCTGTAAACGCATTTTTTCTTCGAGATGTTCCAAAAACACTCCCTTTCAGTGCTAACATATCATTTCTAAAAAAGCTTTCTTCTGCTCCAGGTTTCATTAATTGAGCAAGATATCCACCAGATCTTCTCTGTTTATCATCAGTCTTCATTTTTTCTCTATGAATTGCCGGATGGGAAGAATTACAAATAATTAGTTTCTTTATATATTCGGGGTATTTATAAGCGATATAATAGCTAATCACTCCCCCCCAATCATGGCCAACAAGTGTAAATTTTCCAAGATTTAGTTTTTTACTCAATTCTATTATATCATTTGCAAGAATGTCTATTTCATAATTTTCTTCCCCTTCGGGTTTATCTGAAAGATTAATTCCTCGAGTATCAGGGACAATTAATTTAAAATCTTCTTTCAATCCTTCAATCACATTATTCCATCCATACCAGAAATCAGGAAAACCATGAAGCAAGATAAGAGATTCTCCAGAACCTGCAATGATAGTGTGAAGCATGACTCCATTAACTTCTATGTACTTCTCTTCAATTGATTCCATTTTACATCTATTTTATTTATATTTTAATATAGCCCTGAATAATCATTAAAACTATTAAAATTTTTCAATGAACTATCCATTTTGGACTGCAAAATCCTTTGGATAAAATATTAATTTAAGAACGTATTTCCAACAACAAATTTAATAAAAAAAAAAAGAGATTAAAATGACAAGTTTAGATGATCCAGAGTTTTTGGTTGACGAAAATAAGGTATGGTTTAATGGCGGTTATTGGCCTGAAGGTGTTCCTCATCAACTCAAAGACGTTGAAGATGTTGATATACTTCCCATGTGGGAAGGATTTGTTAAGTCCGCTGATGATTATGGAACATGGGATAATGATGTTTGTGTTTTTGTATATGGTCCTTATATAGAAAGAGTTAAATTAAGAACGCTTTTCGAATACGGGAAGAAATTTGGTACATTCCTCTACGATACGTTAGGAATTAGAAAGGGAGATGTTGTTGCAATCGATCTTCCTAATTCTATAAACTTTGTTGTCGCCTACATGGGGTGCATGTATATTGGAGCAATCGCTCAAGGTATTAATCCTACTTATAAGCCATTGGAATTATTACATTCGTTAACAATGACAAAAGCGAAGGTCTTAGTGCTAATGGACATGCTATATATAGCTGGTTCAGCAACTATATTACCAAAAACTGATGTTAAATTTCTAATTCCCACTAATTTTGTTGATTTCTTCACAGCAGATGAAGCATTAATTCAAAATCTTGGAATTCCAAATGCTAAAGAGAAAATACCTGACAAAACAGAGGAGTATGAAATCCATTGGATGGGAGACATAATAGATAAAACGGAATCAAGAGAAATTTCTGTTGAAATAGATGTTTGGAAAGACCCAGCAGTTTACTTAATGACGGGAGGTACAACAGGACTTCCTAAGGTCGCGATGCTCAGTCACGCAAATCTCCTCTCGAATCTTTACATGATTAAACCTTGGACTAATCTTGAACCGGGGATGATAACCATTGGAAGCATTCCATTTTTCCATAGTTTTGGATTAACATGTGTTATGAACGGAGCCTTAACATTAGGACTTCAGATGTTGCTATTTCCCAAACCGCCTACAGACGATGTGTTATCAGAAACTATTAATAAACTTGATGCTCCTCAAGGAATAATGTATACTGGCGTCGAAATGCTATTCAAGAGATTAACAGATTATGTTAATGAAATGGGAGTCGAAGAATATAAGAAGAAATACGACTTTGCAGATAAACTAAAATATGCAACGCAAGGAGCTGGACCGCTTCATGATCATATCCGCGAGCCATTTGAGGCAATTTTCTGCCCAGTAAGGGTTGGCTATGGCTTAACTGAAACATCTCCGGTAACTAGTATTGCTCCTTTTTGGGGACCTAACAAAACGGGAAAATTAGGATTACCCGTTCCAGGTGTAGATTGGGCTATTTTTGATTCAAATAATTTCGAAACAGGACCTATATGCGATGGTACTCCTGAAAGAAATAACTTCGGTGTAGAACACACTGGAGAAATTTGTGTTGCAGGACCTCATATTATGCTTGGCTATTTGGGAATTCAAAAAGAACAAGAAGACAACTTAAAAATGTGGGGCGGAAAGAGATGGTTGCTAACTGGGGATATTGGATTTATGGACGAACACGGATTTTGTGAAATTAGAGACAGAAAGAAATCTTTAATCAAAGTCTCTGGCCATTCGGTTTTTCCTAAAGAAGTGGAAGATTTAATGGGACATCATCCAATGATTGACGAAGTAGCTGTCGCTGGACTTCCAGATGAAACTACTGGTGAGAAAGTTAAGGCATGGATTACGCTTAAAAAAGGATACAAAGAAGGTAGAGATGTAGAGATTGAAGATATAAAGAAATGGTGCATGGAAAACATGGCAAAATGGAAGAGTCCTCGATTAATAGAGGTTGTTAGGAGTCTTCCCGTAAGCATGACTGGAAAAGTTCAGCGTAGGGAACTTCAAGAAAAAGATTTCTCAAAAATGGAAAAAGGAAGAGAAATTAAAGGGTAGTTTTGAATTTATTTTTTTTTTTACTTATTTTTTACTTATATTACACTACAATTATCTTCTAATATCTATGCATAAGTGTTAATTTAAATATGCTCACTCTATTTTATTTGTAAAAGAAACGGGATCTAATATGACTGAAGAGATCATTGTATTAAGACCAGCATGTCCAAAATGTGGTGTGTCTAAAGTTATTCCTATTCCTAAATCAGTATTTGCTCAAAAAACTTTCGGGTTTATCAAAATCCAAGTTCCTCAAGGTGCTTGTTGTGAGGAACACCAATTCATAGTAATTGCAGATACTAAAGGCAGGATTATAGGTTATGAAGCAATTGACCTGTCTGTATCTAAGGAAGAAGAGGAATTACCTGAGCTGGAGATAAAGTCTGAAGTCAAATTTCCATTACAATATTTAATTAACAAATTAGGTTTTAATAGTGTTGCTGGATTACTCCATGCAAAATTGTTTAAATATGATTCATTTATTATAAAGAGTTCTGAAACCGACATAAGTTTGGAAGACTTGAATGATTATTACGATTATTTGATTCCTGAACCTTATAAGAATTCGATCAAAATTGATTCTGTTGATTATGATGATCAAATTTTTCCAAATCCGGGTTATTTCTATTCATTAGTAACAAATCAGAAAACAAAAGCATTCCTGTTCAATCCAAGGAAACACATAGTTCAAATGCCCTGGCGTACAAATTTATACTATGAAACACATATTATTAACTTTGCTTTAGAGCGAAAAGATCCAAAGGAACAGACCAAAATTATCTCTGATTCTATTACACGATTCATAAATGATTCTGAATTTGCTAAAACAATTTTAGAAGGTGTTAAAAAAATCACTGAAAAAGATTTCATGAAAACTTTAGATGAAAAATTAACTTTGACCACCATTAACAAATATAGAATGGCCTTAACTAAGGAATTCTTACGAAGACGTGTTTCTGTTGATCTGCTTAAAAAGATAAAAAAATAAGTTATTTTAATGCATGGTATTTAAATTCTTATACGTTTTACCCATTACCTTATAAATTCTTAAAAATTCTTCAAAAAGCTTGTCATAAATCTCTTTATTATCAAGATTTGGTTCAAAGATATTGGAGTATTCAGTATATTTTGGAATATCTTCCCAATTAATGAAACCAAGAGCTACAGAAGCAATGAAAGCAGCCCCTCGGGCGTTCGCCTGAATAGGATTTTTTACTTGTTTAATTGTTCTATCAAGGACATCTGCAAAGATTTGACACCATACATTGCTATTTGCTCCACCACCAATTATGTTGAGTTCTGGGATTATCTTACCCTCTTTTATTAATTCAGGTTGATTTTTCTTGACCCATTTTGCAATAAATTTCTCCACATAAATCAATAACCATTTCAAGTTAAAAGCAACGCCCTCAAATATCGCTCTAATTAGATGTTCTCTAGTTGTATCAAGTGAGATATTATAAATGCCGCCTCGAACTGTATGATCATCTATTGGGGCCCTTTCTCCAAAAAGCCAAGGAGTAAAGATCAAGTTGTGAGCCCCTACAGGTGTTTTTTCAACGATCTTATCAAAAATTTTATAGACATCAAGAACTTTCTCTTCTTTTAATAATTCGTCCTTGTGATATAATATGTTGTCCCTTAAGAAACTCAAAGCTCCTCCTGCTATTTCTTGTTCGTTAAGAAGCATATATTTTCCTGGAATGCCAGATGGAGCAGTACCCATGTTATGGAAAATATCGACTTTTTTAAATGGGAAGTGGCAAAGCATCCAATCAGATGTTCCTATTGTAAAGTGTGCTTTATAATCTTCAACAGCTCCTGAACCAATTGTGGCAGTATGTAAATCAGGTGCACCTGAGATTACTTTGGTATCCCTACTAATTCCTACTTTTTCAGCAAATTCTTTAGTAACTGTTCCTAATACGTCCGTTGTTCTTTTTATTTCGGGGAATTTATCAGCATCTAATTTTAATTTCTTAATTAGTTTCTTGGAATATTTTACATTGTTTATGTCTCTAATATCTGTAATCCAATGCATCTGGATAGTCGCTTCCGAAGTGGCAATCTGTCCCGTTAACTTAAAATTCACCCAATCTTGAGGTTCTAAAAATTTATAGGTTTTTTCGTAAATATCTGGAAAATTATCTCTAATCCAAAGAATATGCGCAATAGAGTCTTTACCGGATAAGGTTGGACCCCCACCCGTAATTTTAATCCATTTAAGCATTTTTATCATGTTGTAACCGCTTATTTTAATAAGTCCTTTATGTAACTTCCTCATCTGCTCAGCTCCACGAGTATCCATCCAAATAATACAGTTCATGAGTTGGTTTCCATTCTCATCTATAGGTATTGTCCCGCTCCATTGACTGGTATTACACACCGCAATGATGTCGTTAGGATCGACTTTTCTTTTCTCAATAAGTTCTTTAGAACCTTCTATAATGGCATTCCACCAATCTTGAGGATCTTGTTCAGCAGCTCCTGGTTCTGGTAAATGTAAAGGAACTTCTTTAAGTACCCAGTCAATAACCTCCCCGTAAACTGAAACTATAGCTGGTTTGGGGCCAGATGTGCCATGATCGATTGCCAAAATGTACTTTGATTCTTTATTTGAATTTGACATATTAATTATTATTGTTAAAAGGCTAATTAAAGATTTATTGAATAAAAAAAATTGAAAATAATAATAAAATTTTATGTTGAATGAGCTTTCATTGAACTATCTTCACTCTATTATTAAGATTTTGTTATGTATCAAGCCTACGAACTTAAGAAGAAGAAATAAACTTAATTTTGGATGTATATCTTTATGCATGTAATTAAACAAAATTAATTATATAAGCCTAAAACAAATCAAATTTGATGATTTTTAATGGATTATGAAGAAAAAATAGCTAAAATTAAAAAAATTGTTGATTTGCCTATTGGTAAATTCAAATCCGAAGAATTGAAGGCAATCATAGAAAGATATGAAAAGAATCATGTGAAATCTAAAGAGGCTTTTGAAAGAGCTAGAAAAATCATACCCGGTGGAGTGGAACATAACCTCGCTTTTAATTATCCCTTTCCTTTAGCCAGTAAGCGTGTTTTTGACTGTTACATGGAAACTGTTGACGATATCATACTTACTGACTATTTAATGGACGGAGGTCCTATAATCCTTGGTCATAATCATCCAGTCTTGACGGAAAAAATTATAGAAGTTATTCGGGAAATTGGACCATGTCATGGAATAACTCACGAATACGAATATCTTGCTGCTGAAGAACTTCAGAAACATTTTCCATCTTGTGAAATTATTAGATGGCTTCAAACAGGAACTGAAGCCGATATGCTTGCTATAAGAATAGCCAGAGTTGCTACTAATCGTAAATGGGTTATTAAGATGGGTGGTAGTTATCATGGATGGTCAGACCAACTTGTTTATGACATGCATGTTCCTGGAACAAAACTATTAGAATCGCATGGAATACCAAAAAATATATTCAAATTCATTGATTCTTGTCCTCCAAACGATATTGATACATTGAGAGAAATGTTTGCTGAAAAACGAAAAGTTGCTGCCGTAATAATCGAACCAATGGGAGGAGAATCAGGAGCTAATCCTGTTAAACCCGGATTTAATAAAGAAGTGGAAGAGCTATGCCATGAAAATAAAACGCTTTTGATTTCCGACGAAGTTGTATGTGCTTTTAGATTGCATATGGGAGGTGGTCAAGCATATTATGGTTATGAACCGGATTTATCTGTGTTTGGGAAAATTATTGGACATGGGTATCCCTCAGCTGCAGCTATAGGAGGTAAAGAAGAATACATGAAATATTGCGCAGCAGGTGTAGGTGGTGGAAAAAGAGCATATAGTGGTGGAACATTAGCCGCGAATCCTTTAACTTGTGCTGCTGCTTATCACGCTATTAAATTAGTCGAAGAAACTGGAGCAACGGAAATAGCTGGAAAAGCGGGGGCTCGGCTAGCTAATGGATTAAATCAAGTATTTGAAAAATATGATTTACCCTGGTTTTCTTATAATTTAGGTGGTACGGTTCATTTTCATTCATCTTGTCTTTTTGGTTTAAGTTTTGATATACCCGATCAAGTAGGACAATTACCATTAAGGAAGAAATTTATGGAATATATAGGGGCAGCTTTAGTGGACCAAGAAATTATTTCTGTTGCTGGAAGCAGATTTTATACTTGTATACTACATACTGATGATATAGTTGATGAAACTGTCCAAAAAATAGATTCTATTTGTCAAAAAATAGAACCTTATTAATTTACTTAACTTTATTATCTTTTTCTTGTATTAATTTGAATTAAAATAAGTTATTCAAAAGAAAACACTGTTTTAATTGAATTGTATTCAATAAAGATTATTAAGAAAGAAGAAACTCTTCCTCCAAAAAATACCACCTCAACTTATGAGAAAATCATGTATAAAAAAGCAGAATTGGCAAGAACAGCAAAATCTCCAATTTGTTAATTTTACTTCTTAAGTCGATTGTTTCATAATGGGAATTTGAATTTCTTCTCTTAGCTTTAATAGCGTATCAGGGTAGTTCGTGAAAATTCCGTCAATTCTACCTTCATCGTAATACATGTTAAGGTACTTTTTCATGAAATGTTTAAAAAGTACTCCCCATAGGTAGCATTTATAACCCGAATCTTTGATAAGTTTAAACAAATCAAAACTGGATTTATAATGTTGTAAATTAAAAACTTCAATGTTTAATTCATCCATTACATCAAATTCTAAATTTTTTTCAGAGATATTATTTTTTTTATACCCCCCAAACAGAGAGTTTACGAAATTAACTTTTTCATTCTTTTCTCTTAGCGGTCTGAAAAAATCATCTAAAGGTGTAAATATTGAAGCAGGTTTAGCAATTTCAATTCTATCAATAAGGTTTAATTCTTCTCCAACCTCAATGATTTTCACTCCTACTGGTGTCTCTCTAACATCAAAATTAAATTTTAAATCACTTTTTCCAAATTCATCAAAAAATTCTCTTATAGTAAGAATTTGTTCATTATTTTCGTACCTTACTTTTTTGATTTGTTCTACGGTTAACTCACTCATTTTTACAGATGTACCATTTATTGTCAATTGATTATTAAAGCTTAGAATTACTTCTCCTTCTTTTGATAATTGAGCTTCAGTTTTGAGTCCATCAACTCCCATTTCAACGGCCTTTCTAAAGGATGACATGCTATTTTCAACGGGATGTCGAAATCCAGCGCCTCTATGACCCCATACAATTGTGCGATTCATTTTTTTAACCTCCTTAAATAAATTATTTAATATTACCAATATGGTTTGAAGAAGAGATTTAAAGGTATGATCTAGATTTTAGAAGATTCTATTCTCGTTTTATTATAAATTGAAGTGAAAATATTAAGATTCATAATAATTTACAATAATATCCAAATCTAGAATTCTTAAAAGTATTTTAAATCTTATACGGATTTGTTGCTAAGTATCCATTTGAAAGTTTTTACTTAATTTTTAATACTTGATTAATTAATCAATTTAATTTTTTAGTCATAATCGATTTAAACTACATAATCAAAAGAAAATAGGTTGATTAAGTTGGGAAATCAAAATGAAATAATTGAACAATCGAACTTGTTTAATAAAGATGGGTCTCTATTACAGAGAGGATGGGCACGCAAACCAATTCTAAATTATAATAAAGAAGATATTGGAAAAGGATGGATGCGAATCAAAGAGTGGGATCATTATTCCGTTTTAAATAAAGACTTCGGATTTCAACTAACTATTGGCGATATAGGATACTTAACGCAAATGAGTTATGTTTGGATTGATTTTAAGAAGAAAGAAAGAAATGGGCAATCTATCATGAAGTTTTTCACTAAATCTAAGTTATTACCCTTAAACTCATTAGATGATAGCTTGATAGAATTTCCTACTGACAAATTTAAAGCTTCGATAGAAAAAAAAGGAAATAAAAGAATTCTTACTATTGATGATCCTTCTTTG
>JAGXNQ010000026.1:0-384 GCA_019894955.1 Promethearchaeota archaeon
TTGATATCATTAATTAGTGCTGATCAATTATCTGGTAAATATGATCCTCTATTAGGTATTTATTATGAAGATCCCGAAGCTCTTAAAGAATTGGATGAAAAAGAACTTGAGGTGATGACCAAAATGAATTTTCGGGTCCATAGAATAATTAAGCGTTTAAAAGTGTTTGGAAGCCAATATGGGAGTATTTTAGCAATATTTTCTCCCTTACTTGCAGTTATATATTACTTATTCATGTTAACTGGTCAAAATCCAGTGACAATTATCATTTCAGGATTTATTATTGGTATATTACTAATATATATAATGCTTAAGAAAAGAAAAGAGGATAAATTGTAGTTTCTGTAAAGTAGTAGACTTCCTAATCACATTCAATTAAAAAAA
>JAGXNQ010000026.1:394-23689 GCA_019894955.1 Promethearchaeota archaeon
TGATAAAAATGAGTATTAAATTTTTGTTCTACTATTTCTTCTTCTTTAGCTAATTCTTGGAATTCAGTGAAATTAATTTTCCCCTCTATATTATAGATTTTGGCTAAATTCACAAGAGTTTTTAAATTTTTATTAAGATAATTCTTTCTTTTTTTCGTAATCTGCATGTCTTCCTTATTTCCTTTCAATTTTGATACAGATTTTGTTAGTTTAGTTCTATCTAATTTCACTAAATCTGAATAAAAAGTAACTCCATATTCCTTGTATTTTCTATACAAATCAGTTTTTTCAAAATCGTCTATTTCATTTATAATTTCCTCGATGGTTTTATTCGCTAAAATGGCTTTTTCTTTTTCTCTTCTCTCCTTGTAGTTTGTAAAAGAAGGTCGTTTAGAACTTTCTGTTAGGAGTTTGCTGAAATCAATAGGTGTTCTTTTAAGATCTGTCCAGAGTTCTAATTGTTCTGGATCTAGCAAGATTCTATTCATGGTACTTTCTTTGCGTAACGCTACCTTATGATATGGTATATCAACGGTGCTTCGAGTAAGCATGATATAGCATCGTCCTGAGGAATGCCGACCTGTACGTCCTCGCCTTTGAATTAATCTAATTTCTGATGGAACAGGCTCATAGAAAATAATAGCATCTACATTTGGAATATCTAGTCCTTCTTCTGCCACACTCGTTGCTACTAATACATTTATTAATCCCTCTTGAAACTGATCGATAATATCTATTTGTTTATTTTGTGAAAAACCGAAATCGTCTACTTTAGTCGATTGACCAATAAATTTTTCGATTGTCAACTTTCCTTTGAATTTTTCATTCAAAACATGCTTTAGTTTTTCAGCCATTTCTCGATATTGAGTAAAAATTATGATCTTGTCATTCTTGTATTCTCCAAATTCCTCATCTACAATTGAAATGACCTTATCTATTTTTGGATGTTCAAGAAATTCATGTGTATCTTGGTTAAGCTTATCTACTATAAATTTACAATGATCTGAGTTAATGATTCTTTTTGCTGATAGAATTTCTTGTTCAGATTTCCAGTTTAATCGATCTAAGAAAGATTTAAATAGAGTAATATTCTGAGTTTCTAATAAATCTTTTCCATGAAGTATTGAAATGCAACTTGAACAATAAGAAAAAATGCTTTGAATATTCATGTCTTTTTCCTTGACGATATCAATTATTCTTGGCGATTTATAGTATAACACATCAATATAATCTTCTTCACTCAGTTCGAATGCATTTCCATTTTCATATTTTAAAGAAATTGTTATATCTCTCGAGAGTGCCAAGAAATCAAGTTTTGAATAATATGGTTTATTTGGAGGTATTAATTTACGTTCGATGAAAAATTTAAGATAAGTTTCAAATAAGTTATACCACACCGCGCTAAGTTCAAGAAATTTTATTGGGAGATCAACGTATTCAAGGAATGTATCGATATCATATGTATATTTCAGTACATCCTCATTGGTATATGTTTTAAAGACAACCTCCTCAATGAATAGATTATCACACAATTGTTGAATATGTTCATAATTTTTTCCAGGTGATGCTGTAAGCCCCAAAATTAAAGGATCTTGACAAGTATTCAGATATTCAGGAGCAAGGTAATTGTATGCATAATTTCCTTTTGTTCTATGAGCTTCATCGAATATTAACAAAGATACATGTTCTAAATTATATCTGCCCCTCTCTACATCATTTTTTATTACTTGTGGAGTAGATATGATTATTTGCGACTTTAAAAACAGGTTGATTCTTCGTTCAGGGCTGATTTTTCCCGTAAAAAATACCACATCTTCTTCATTTACTTTCAGAAATTTCAGACAGGATTTAAAATGTTGTGCTACTAAAGGTCTGGTAGGAGCAAGAATAACGATACGCGCCTTGGGATATTTTTCAAGTGCTTTTATTATCAATAATATGGCTATTATCGTTTTCCCTAATCCTGTAGGTAAAACTACTAATGAATTTTTATTGTTACATTGATTTACGATATTTTCTTGATATTGGCGGTAGAGTAATCGGTTCTCTTTTAAAAAAGGTCCATTAAAATACTCTACAGTATCAGATGTCATGTATAAGATATTATTTAAGTGAGAGCCTTTTAAACTCTATAACTCTAAAGGATTTTTAAAATTTAAGCAGTACTATTATAGTTAAAACCATCAATTATATTTTATCGGAAGGAAAAAATTTAATGATATTGTCTTCTTCAATACGCCTTACATGATTGCTTTGTTCTAGCATTTTAAGCGTCAAACATATCCATCCACGAGCTATCTCGCGTAACATCCTCTTTTCATTTGGATAAATAATTTGAATAATATCGGAAGGAGATACTCCTATTTTTGAATGTTCTTGAACAATTTTTATAACAAGTTTTGTTCTATTCTCTCTATGTTTTAAGATCTCTTCAATTCTTTCTTTTGGATTTTCGACTAATTCACCATGAGCGGGTAAAATCACCTTGAGGTTTGGTAATGAATGAATATAATCGAGAGAGCCTATATATTCTTTAATATCACAATTAGGCGGTCCAAGCCAAGTAGTAATAGATTTTAAGATGTTATCTCCCGATAATAAAATCCCTTTTTCTTCATTATATAATGACACATGATCAATTGCATGACCTGGAGTATAGGACAAGTTCCACGATTCACCATTAATTTCAATTATAGAATCTTCTTCAATAATTTCATCAGGATCGTTAATGTAAGAAAGACCATAGATTAGTTTGTAGAAGAAACTAGTGAAAAGCTTTAGAATAAAATCTCTAAATTTCCTTTTAACCCCTTTCTTTACGATTAAATAATCAGTATAACCATCAGCGTTGAAAGATTGCATAAAACTTTTTTTATCTTTAATTATTTCAACCATCCTTTCAGTAAGAAGTATCTTCACACCCTTTTTTTTTCTAATTTGTTGTAAACCTGAAAAATGATCTGGATGACAATGGCTAGGAATGATTCGAGTAATTGAAAATGGGGTGTTTTTTTGATTAAACACATTTTCTATTTGTTCTAATTCTTTTAAAAAATGTTTGATTGCTTTTTTATTCCCAAATCCCGCATCAAAAACCAATCCATCCTCGCCAGCAATAACATATATATTTTCAGTGGGTTTGAAATTTCCAAATGAACCTTTTTCTCTTACAAGAAATATTCCAGGGTAAACTTCCTTCATAATTTATTCATTAAATAAGATTTTGCTAGATTTTAATTTATCTCTTTTCTTGTTTCTTCTTTTCAAGTTTATTAGCACTGTTTAAAATAAAATAGCTAATTATCATTGCCACTATGAATGGAATTAATATCTGAAGCCACATTAGTTGTATTGGAAGAAGATATGTAGGAGGTTCGTGTGGGAGGGGAGTTTGCGCGAGATTTAATGGAAGAGTTCTCAAATAATAGGAAAATGCTGAGCTGATCCATGTAAACGACCAAGCAATAAATGTTGCTATACCTAACCATTTTCCCTTCTTATAAACGGAAGGTTTTTTAAAATAGGATATATAGGTTTTCCATATAATTACAGCCATGACGGCAAAACTAGGCCAAACATGAAATATAAAGCTGGGATCTGTTCCTTCAAAGGGAGGAATATTAAAAATTATGGCCCCTATAAATCCAGTCAGTCCCGCAAATAAGCCAAGAAAGTATAGAGTAGTTGCAAACCCCCCAAAAGCTCGATGAGAACGAAATAATATATCATTTGTTTTAATTATCGCTATTTTTTTTTTATATATTGCACCATAAATACCAGTAAATAATTGAACGGTTGCACATAAACACCCTAACATTGTTATAATGGTATTAAATTCTGCGACACTATAAGTTATTCCAGCCAATATCTATCATCTTATTGATATGAGTTCTGCTTATTTAAATTGATGTTGCTTAAGATTAAAATTTATTTAAAATAATAGTAGGTTTTTATATGAAATTTGACTATTTCAAGTTAAATGGAGAATAGTATAATCAAAAAATTCCCAACCATTGCTTGTTGTGGTATTGATTGTGGATTATGCCCCACGTATTATACAAACGGACCGTCAAAATGTCCTGGATGTGGGGGACCAAACTTTTCCGACAAACACCCATCTTGCTCAATTTTAACCTGTTGTACTAAAAATAATGGTTTCGAGACGTGCGCAGACTGTGATAATTATCCTTGTGAAAAATTAAAAAATTGGGATAAAGCTGATTCTTTTGTTACACATAAGGTAAGTTTTCAAAATTTATATGAGATCAAACAAAATGGAATAACAAATTTCATTGAAAAACAAATCTTGAGAATAAAAATACTTGAAATGTTACTTGATTCATTTAATGAGGGAAGATCAAAGAGTTTTTTCTGTTTAGCAACAACGTTACTCCCTATTAACGATCTAAACAATTTTGTTAATAAAGCTAAAAAAAATATTGAAGAAAAGGGTATTAGTCCAGAGGATATCAGATCTAAAGCAAAAATCATACGGGAAATGCTCAATAATTATGCGAAAAATATGAATATAGAAATAAAATTACGCAAGAACGTGAAATAGAATTTATAATGAAGAGCATTTGAGAATAAAAAAAAATTGAAAGAAGAACCAAGTAAAAAGAAATTTACTCTATCCTAGTTGACCACAAAATAGAATTAATAGAGCTATGGGAATATTATTTGGATAGCACGCAAGTTACCCATAATGGATATTACCCATCCAATCAATAACGAAATAGAGAAAAGATACCAAGCTACCATAGAAATCCTCTGATGTAAATGATCGACCCTTTTTTTTTTTAGAAAACCAGTTAATGCTACTATTACAAGAGTTGAGATTGTAATTAATCCAGATATCCCATGTATCGAATAAAAAATCCCTCCCCGAATGATTACCGTGACAAAAACCCAATAAATAAAAGAAATCAGTGACAAAGAGATAAATAAAAGAGATAGTGTTAAGTGAAAACGTTTGTCCATAAATTCAGGGAATTTTTTATACCGGTTGGATATAGGAATTGATTTATAACCTGAAATGATTGCCAATCCCCCAAAAATAAACGATATACAAAATAAGTAAACATGAGTTATCCAAGCTGAGAAATTTGTTCGCATCGCATTATCACTCCAACCTCTTGATTCCCAAAAACCAATGTAATCGTACTCTACCGCCTCAATTTTAACAATCCATTTGACGCATTTATAACCATAATGATCAGGACATACTAGACGTATTGGATAACCATGAGCAAGTGGTAATTCCGCCCCATTCATTTTGAAAGCTAAAAGAATGTTATCTGCTGAAGCTTCAATAATGTTCAATGAGTCTGAATAACTATCAGCTGCGTAAAATATTAGATCCCGAGTAGTTAAATGTATTCCGGCCAATGCAAAAATATCAACTAGAGGTATACCCTCCCATTCTGCAGTTCCAAAAGGACCGTCTACACATTCTAAAGTTGCGATTAGTTTTATAGAATCCATTTGCGTGAAATTTTCATAATTAAATAATAAAACATTATCGACGGCTCCAGAAACCTCAAGGAACCATTCGTCTATTGAGATATCTGGAATTTCTCCTATTTCTAATTCAAAAAAAAGGTCATTGGGTGTGATAATGGACCGTGAGAAATGAGTTAATCCCACTGAGAATAAAGGAATTGCTAGTAGGAAAATTATACCAACAAAATAGGAAATAGGTTTCTTCTTCGATACATAACTTGAATTTTAAATTATAGCAAAAGAAGATAATAATGAATATAAAGATCCTTATTACTAATTAAAAGTTATCATCTCATTGCTTAATGTTAAAAATTATGTGTTTTTTAATTTTTAATAAATTCACTTCAAATGATTTAAAATTGTAATTTTACTGATAGATTTAAAATAAATAAAAAATAGAATAAAAAAAATAATTATTCTCTTAATGGATTATTTAAAGTATTTAATCGCTAAGAGAATGTCGTTTCTGGTTACTTTCTTCCTTTTTGAGTGTTTTGTTAGTCCTAATGCGGTTTTGGTGATTTTTTCAGCAGATTGACTCATCCAATCAACTAATTCATCAACTGCATCTCGAGCTACGATTACTGCACCATTGTGCTTCATTAACCGTCTAATAGGAGACCAACTTATATATTCAGCCATTTTTTTTTCTCCACAATTTTAATTTTTAATAATTTTGGTACTATATAAGCAATGATCAAACATCTATTTAAAGATTTTGTTAACTTCAGAAAATTTGGGTGTAAAAAAGTGAAAAGAATTTACAAAAAAATTCCGATCTATGTAATGGATCAATCTGGTGTAAGTTAGGGATTTTTAATTGAAATCTCAATTCTATTAAGATTTGATCTTGAATCAACAAAATATATGAAGAAATTATCTTTAAAACTGATTTGTGAATAAAATTATGAAAATAGAGATTTTTTAATCAAAATCTGAAGTTATATATATAGAAATTTTGTACTGAGTAAACCAAAAAAATTTTGATTAAAATCCTTATTATTAACGCTATTATAGTTAAATTCCATTAAATCAACAAAAAACTCCCAGAATACTTAAGGGAAGAATAGGAAATAACTTACAGAGCAAAAATTTTAAACATAAATTTAGTTCCATACAACCTGTGAGTTATTACATTTAAGACAGGTTATTGCGACTCCTTTTTTTGGTATGTAGGATAATGGGGTCCCACAATATTTACATTCCAGATCATAAATTTGGTTGATTGATTCAATTATCCCACTAATTATCATTAGTGTCGCAAATTCGCTTGATACTTCAGAAAGAAGAGATATGAGGAGATGTGGATTTTTAGTCACTGCTATCCATTCAATTTTGTTTTGGACTATTTGTCCAATTATTAATACATCATCACCTGAAACTAAATCAACTCCAAAATACCAAGCTACTCGGTTTTTTTCATTAATCGAAATTAGTTGAAAGTTATGATCTTGGATGGTTTGACATACATGCGTGAAAAAGAAGTCAGGATCAAATTGATCATCTACTCCAATCCCAATACTCTTAATGGCTTTTACGTTGTCGGGTGAATTAGAGAAAGGAGTGATATGGGAACTAGGTATTATTTTTCTTTCTATGGAAAAAGGAGTAAACATGATTAGTATTGGTTTTGAATCCAGTGCTCTGACAAAATCTTTATTATTTACAAAAGTGACGTAAGATCTAATTTCTCCCTCACCCTCAAGATCTAATGGAGATAAAAATACATTAACTTGTTGATGGGATTCTGGAGCGATTTCATTAAATTGAATCCTTACTTGCTTATCTTCGTCTTCTTCTAAGTTGGTGGGATCTAATACCATATTAGAAGGATCACTCCTAATAAGATCAAGGAACTCCGGAAATCTAATTTTAATTTTTACTTCTTTTATTGGAGCTTTACTATAATTTGCGATTAATGAGGAATAACGATACATGCTCCCATAAGGTTTTAATTCATGAATAAGTTTAATTTTGTCTTCTTGATCTATTTGCTCAAGGGAGATAACTTCTTTTTGCAATCCTTTTGTGGGCTTTTCATCCCGAAATGATACAAGATCACTGATTTTATTATCCTCAACCATGTTTCTCTTATCGCTCATATAATTTCTCGCCATTCACGCTAAATATCGATTTTTATCGTTATATAATTGATATGAATGTTTTGATTTTTAATTTTTTATTTTATATCATATTTTTCTATAAATGATCACTAATACTATGTGATTGAAATGCAAATTTTAAAAGATTTGGATGCAATGTTTGAAAGTGATACAATAAAACCAACTTTCAACCATGCTCATATCTTACTTTCTTTATTAATATTTGAAAATCATCCACAAGGAATTGGTCGATATCGTTTAAAAGAAGAATTACTAATAGGTATGGGGACTGCAAGATCATTAATCACGCGATTGAAGGATAAAGTTGATTTTATTAAAGTCTCGGTCGGAATCGATCAAAATAATCAACCTAAAAATCGACTAGGTCATATCTTAACAGAAAATGGAATCATTTTTCTTGAGAGGTTTAAGAAAAAGATTCCCTTATTAAAAAAAGGTGATTTAAAGCTATTAAAAGAAATTATTATTGATGCTGAGAAGAATTACCCTTTTATTTGTATTGTTAAAAAGGGAGATTCTAAAATTAAATATGGCATGGAACAACGCGACGCTGCTATTAAGGTTAATGGTTCAGGAGCGACTTGTCTTGTCTTTAATGGGGATCATTTTGTATTTCCGGCATCTTCAAATGTAGATAATAGTGATCTAAAGGAGAAAGCAAATATAAATATAGAGGATTATTTTAAAGAACTTATTCTTTCAGCAAACGGCTTTTTAGAAAAAGGAGACGTGTTCATTATCGGTTTAGGAGATGAACCAAAAAAAGCGAGATTAGCTTCTTTAAATGCTGCTTTAACATTAATTTGATGTTCTAAAGAGATAGAGGCATGAAGATACAGAACGACATAAAATTGTTAGTAAATCCGGAAATCTTATCAAAATTAATAAAGTGTGTTGAGAAAGCTTTTCCTAGTGAGGCGTGTGGTTTAATTTTTGGAAATATTTTAGAAGTACCAAATGAACAACAAGAAAATGATTATTATTACCATTATATTTGCAGAAAATTTCGTTGTATTTCCCCCGATAAGAGTTCTTCGGTGTTTTTTTTGATCGAAAATGAGGAACTTCTACACGATATAATTATGAAAGAGACATGTGAAGGTCAAGAATATAAAGATATGAGATTGATCAGCATTTTTCATTCTCATCCAAAAGGAACATTTCCTAGTTTTTCTGATATGGACCAAATGAGATATCTGGATTATTTCAGTTCTATAAAACATAATTATGGAAATAAAGCATTTAAAAATTTAATTTGGGTAATTATGGATTCTGTTAATCATAATATGAATGGGTTTATAGATTTTGAAAGGGAAATCCAACAAGTGAAGATTTTAATGAGAAAAAGTTAGATAAATTTTATTGAATTTGTGTATATCCGTTTTTATCAATCGTACAGATTTGAATTTTATGTCCTGAAGCAGCATCTCTTTCTTTTGAGCTTGATATGGCTGTTTTAATTAGCTCAATTCCTTGAGCTTTTGTAAGATTAGGTTGCCAATCTGCTTCCAATACTCCAAGAGAAAAGGGTGAACCACTACCAAATGACATAAATTTGTCCTCTTCATAAAACGTACCAAGTAAATCGATCCCGTATAATTCACCTTTATTCTCCTTCAAAGAAAATCCCCCGACTATCATCATTGCGAGGTAAAATGACCGACCACTAAATAGAATGTTTCGAGTCACGTTTGCAATATATCTGGGTTCAGGTACATTTTCTTCTTCTACTTGTTTTAGCATGGAAAATGATCTTAATTGATTAATAATGTATTGACAGTCTGCAACTCCTCCTGAAATCGTGGCACATGTAAAATCATTTATTTGGAATAATTTTTGAGCATTTTTCGTAGCTACAGTATACCCAGCTGTGGCTTGGCTTTCTGTTCCTACAACTACAGCATCTTTAACTATAATCCCCACGGTGGTTGTACCAGTTTTAATCACATTTTGTATGATTTCTTCATCTACCTTTAGCTTATTTGAAATTTTTTCCATCATTTTCCCAAACTGACCTTTATCATGTAAATAGATATCACTTATTAAGATAATAAATTATGTTCTCTATATTTATTTTTCTTTTAAAAATTATAAATAAATAGCAGTTATAATAAACAGCAAAATTTTAAAGAAATCACATATTATCGTTTGTATATTATCAAATAATTAAGACTAATATTATATTTAGGTGTGGAAATTGGCTCGAAGTATGAGTAGAAGCAAGAGGAAATATACGGGAAAGAAATACAAGACTTTTCATAAAAAGAGGAAAAGAGAACTCGAACGACCTTCGATTGAAACCGTAATTGGGCAAGAAAAAAAGAAAAAACAGAGAATAATGGGAGGAAATCATAAGCTCAAGTTATTCTCGACTTCATATATCAATGTTACGGATCTAAAATCAAATAAAACATCAAAAGTTAAGATATTGAAATTTGATAGTAATGATTCCTCAAAAGATTTAAATCGGCGCCATATTATTACCAAGGGAGCGATAGTGGAAACTGAAATCGGTAAGGCTAAGGTAACTAGTAGACCAGGGCAACACGGCGTGATGAATGGAGTGCTAGTTTAATAAATAAGCTCATTGTTTCTCTAATTATCCAAGTTCATAGTTAGATTTTTATTAATTGATCTAAATCTTTGATCTATAATAGATCATACCATCTAAGATGTTTTCTGTGGGTTCCTCTTTTAGCTTATGGATCGAAAACCACCATAGGTCATTGTTCCATTCAATTTTATCACTATCTACCATCTTCTTATAGTTAAAACCTACGGAATCATCCATAACTACCGATAGTAAAAAAGTAACTGATATTTCATTCCAACCTGTCAAAATTGCTAATAGATTACGGTCTTTTCGATAATTTAAAGGAGCTTCTTCAAAAACCTCTCTCATTAATGAGACATTGGGTGGTGTAGTTAGATCTTCTTTTTCTAACATTCCTCCTGGAGTTGTTAAAGCTCCAGGATAATATTCTTGAGCCAAATTTCTTTCTCCCACTAAAATATAATCTTTTTTTGGAGAAAAAATTAAACATTGAATACCTAACATCCCAATACCTTTATCAATGGCTAATTTGTTTTGTGCCATGTATATGACAGTTGAGAATTTGATCGTTCCCACATTTAAAATCAATCTCTCATTCTCAAATTTAAAATCATAGAGATATAGTAAAGTTCCGTCATAATCATTTGGAAATTTCTTGGAATAAGTATTCCAATATTCTTTTCTCTTTTCATCCAAATCTAATCTTAGTTTATACTCTGGATAATTGGTTATACCCCAAGTGATTAAATCAAGACTATGACAACCTTCCCATTCAATATTAATTTCTCTCATTATCAATTACAACGGAAAATTTATTTGATTTATGAGATCAAACAATACCTAAGAGATTTATTCTTCGATTTTTATATTACGGACGTTAGCTTTCTTTCCATCAATTATCTCTGTATTTTTACTCTCACAATGCTTGCATTGAAATAATTGGAGTCCAGTTAAGTGAGATTCTTCACTAAGAGAAACAGTAGATGTTTTTCCACAATCATTACATTTAATATGACCTGGGATGACTTCAATGACTAATTCTGCGTCTTCAGCTATCGACCCACTTGTCGCCATTTTAAAAGATTGCTTCAATAATTCCGGAACTATTAAGGTTAGCTCCCCAATTTCAAGGTGAACTTCAGTGATTTTTTTCGAATTATATTTTAACGCTGTAGCCTCAGCTACTTTAAAGATTTGATAGGCAAACGAGAATTCGTGCATAATTAATAACTATTTTTTCGATTGGGTTTTTTTTAGCTCTTTAGCAATTTCTATCAATACATTAGATTTCTTTTTCCCTTTTGTATCGATTACGATTCTTCCAGGATCATCCCACCACGTTCTAGGATACTTATAATTTTTTTCTAATTGAGCATCATATCCTAATTTACGTGCAGATTGATGTAAATCTTTTATATTGACTCGATCAATCGCAAATTTTATAGGTACACGCCTTCCTTGAGCGCGGGTTCTTTTGGAATCAAAGTATTGTGGCCAAAAGATGACATAAGGTTTTCGAGCTCGCACGTTTTTTTCCCATAAAAAGTTTAAATATCTTAAGAATAAAAACTCTTGAACTAATTTAAAAATTATTAGAATGTTTAATAAGACAATTAAAAATAAATACAATTTAGAATTTCATAAAATACCACCGATATTATGCAAGATAAATCAATTTAAAATAAATTATCTTAACCGATTCCTCTATTGGGAGGGTGGTCTAGCTTGGTATGATACAATCGCTCAAGTATATTGAGTATATCAAATTGGCTGGGGGCCAAGTGGCCGGGGGTTCGAATCCCTCCCCTCCCATTAATTTTTAAAAATTAAAAATAAAACTCATAGGCTTCTTTATTCGTCTTCGAATAAAGAATGAATAATAACCAGAAGAAGTTTTTTAAAATAAAATAAATTATCATATTCAAAATTTTAATACTAAAGAGGTAAAACATTGATATTTTTACATAATCCTCAGGCTACTCAAGATGCTTTGGACATATTGAGAAGTGGAGATCTTTTTGATTTAAGTATCATTTTCATGGTTGTTGTTGTACTCTATATTTATTTCAATGAATTTAATAAGAAAAATTGGGGAACGATCGTTGCAGGTTTGTCGTTATATACAATTCATTGGTTTGTTGAAATTATCAATAGTGTAGTTCAAGCTGTTTCGGGTCATGCCTTGTGGACTGTTCCTGCTGGAACATCCTACTTAATTTTGATTGGATTAGGTATAGAATTAAATTTAATGTTCGCTATTGCTGGGGTTGCTCAAAGTAAATTATTACCAGAAGATCCAAAAGAATCTATGTTTTCAATAGGAAGATTTGCCGTACCAAAGCCCCTTGCTATTGGAATTGGGAATGCTTTACTAGCATCGATAATAGAAATATTCCTCATATTTACCCGATCATTTGTATGGGTGTGGGAATGGTGGAATGCTATTACCGTATTTATCTTTGTTTATATTCCTTTCTTTGTAGTCTCTGCTTATTCTTTCTATTGGAAACCTAAAAAACAGAAATCCTTCTTAATAATAATGGCAATCATTGATGTCGCATTAGCAATAATCTTTGGGAGCTTAAATATGATTTAAATATTAACTATTTTCTTTTTCTTTTTAGAGCTAACTATAATTTGTTGGTTTTTGGTATAATTATTTATATTTGAATGAACTATTTTTATATGATATGTACCAAGAAAAGAGGTTGATCCAACGTGAGCGAAACTCAAGAAGCAGATAAAGGAATGCGTGTAATGGCGGTTGTTGGTGGTTTTGTGGCGATCATAGAAGCAGTAATGCAATTTATGGATGCAGGTATAATGCCTTATGGTTTTGGTATAATAGGAGCAGTCTTTTCACTAATATTTGCGATTGTAGCTATTGCATTAGGTATTAAGCCATTAAATTATACGCCTTTCATTTTAGCACTAGTAGGAATCCTTTTAATAGTATTTGCGAGCCTGATTGGAGGAGTTTTTATACTACTTGCCACATTTATAGGATTTCTTAGTTAAATTAAACTCTTATCTTTTTTTTATTTTCTCTTGTTCTAAGGTTTCAATAAATTAATTATGATTAGAAAATAACGAAATAGCTATTTTTATCGCCCCTTTTATTTCAGATACATTACCTACTCTTGAAGTATCAATTACAATCTTTTCTAAACCTAAATAAACAGCGCCGTGGGCTTTTCCGCCTCCCAGATGTACTAATGTTCGGTAAATTAGATTTCCTGAGATTCCATCTGGAGCAAAAATCAGATTTGATTTATTTTCTATTGCTTTTTCAATCAAAATCTCATCATTAAAAACTTGAATAGTAGAGTATTTATTCTTAAAAAAAGCTACTATTCTTTCGGAAATTTCAAGTGTTTTGTCAACAATATCATCACGTCCCCTATCATCCTTTCTCCCTCCACTTAAGACGCTAATTTTTGGATGTATTCCAATAAAATCGAAAAATTTTAACGCACTTTCTATGAAATCAATCTTACTTTGGTAATCTCTATATTCATCTATTCCTACAGGTGCAAAGAAAAACTGATATCCATTAAATGTTTCCAGTAAGGCTAATCGATTAAGTTTTGTTATTTTGAATAGATTCTTCATATTATCAAGGAATTTATTGGAATTTAAACTTCCCCGGATAGCAGCATCAATCAAATCCTCTTTCAGGTGTTTCAGCATTTCATATTCAGGTATATCACTCTTAATAAGATGAACTATAGTTTTAAATTGATCCCGTTCAATATTTTGAGAGATTTCATTAAATTCTTCATTACCAATAAACAGGTATATAATCGTTTCATGTTCATTTTGAAAATTTTTAAGAGCAGAGATAATTTTGAGGTTTTGATCTCTAGATTTCCCTAAACCAATCCCAATTTTTGTTTTTCTATTTAACGCCTTAGAGCTAAAATATTCCATCGTAATATCCTAATTTGAGAGATTAAATCCCTAAGTTATAAATAATAAATACGAGTAAGATTGTTAGAGCATCATAAAGTCCATGGGTTACCATAACTGCGATTAAATTTTCTTTTCGATAGTGATATAACATTCCAAGTAGCAATGATATTGCAATATAAGGAACGAAGGAAATAAAAAATACCACGACAAACGATAATGAAAATATGGGGTACACCAAGAAGATTGATATTAAATGGATAAACGTAAAAACTATGGCTGTAATAAATATTCCCCATTTTACTCCTAAGCGTCTAACTAATCCTTTCTGCATAAATCCTCTAAATAAAATTTCTTCAGTTGTGCCAACTATCAATATCATTGTAATCATTAATAATATCAGACTAAGTAAATCAGAGGTGAAGAAAATAGCATCAATTCCAGAACCCGATTCTGCAATATCCGTTATAATTTCTACACCGAAAATCAATTCAAGAAGAATTTCCATGAAAACTGAAACAGCGAAGACTAGTAGAATTCCAATTATAGAAAATATAATACCAATTATGATTTCCTTGCCGTAATTGACTCCTTTAGTTGTAAAACCTAATAACGCAAATCTATTTTTTGTTGAAGGGTTTCTTAAATATTTCCTGACTATGATATATGGAAGAAGGATTAAAATCAACTCCGAAAATGAGGTTATAATTAGAAAGTAAGGATCCGTTAAACTATTCATCAAATCTTCTATTGATGGAGAGAATAATAGATAAAAAATCATGACTATCACAGCCATAATATTCATTATGATAATACTTGCAAGGGGTATCCCTATAGAAGCAAAGATACTCCAAAGTTTTTTATCTTTGGTGTTTAAAATATCTTCATCAGATATTTTATCAATATCATACAACCGTATCTGATCTGGGTACGATGGGAATGAGTAAGATTCAACTGTGGGTTTTCGGTCTAAAAACTTTGGGGGCAGTTTTTTATTTTCTTGTAAGTATACTAAATCTAAACCACAAAATGTACAAAACCTTAATTGTTTCACAGTTGGAAGTTTTTCACCGCAAAATGGGCAAAAGGACCATTTTAATTTGATATCCTCAGAATCATTATTGTTATCATTCATTGAAAATCTCACTGAATAAAAAATTATTATTATGCTTGTGAAGATTACGAGATTTTTAGTATTTTCGCATAATAAATTAATGTGTAAAATAACAAAATAGAGCCTTATTATCTCTCCTAACTGGGTTTACAAATCCAAATCGTTCGAATTGTATGGTTTTATCTAATTCTATATCTTTTAGGTTAATCTCTCCTACTCCTTTTGATAATGACCCATCAGGATTTAAGATTGTAATTTCTATGTTTTCATCAATTGGTACCCATTGAATAATCGAAAATTCCCTACTTAATTCCGCGCTATGGTATGTCGCAATTATTTTATTATTAGTCTTGTCTATTTTTTCAATCTTAATATTCATTAAATCTTTTAAACGAATTACTTGGTTAATCTCTAGTTTATCTTTGTCAGATTTGGAGATATAAATATTCAATATGCTGTTTTCAACGTTTACTTTAATACTTCTCTTTCCTTGTTCTGGTTTTGAAGGTAAAAGTAAAGGTTCGGCAACATATTGCTCTTGTGGAACTTGATTTATGGCTACCTGTATTGGATCTTCTACATAAAAATATCGATCGGATAGATCATCAATAATATTCTTATTATTGGCATATAACCAATTAACAGAGAACGAGATTCCTGTTAATGACATTCCCAAGTCTAACAATGAGATTCTTAAAGCTTCTGGTTTGATACCACGTTTTTTTAAAGATTGTAAGCTCCAAGTTCTAGGATCATCCCAACCTTGAAAATTACCATCCTTTATTTTATTTCTTGCCTCTGTTTTGCTTAGTTTCATATCTGAAAATTTCAATCTTCCATAATGTAAGAATTCTGCTTTTGGCCATTTGAAATGTTCCCAAATAAAAGTTTCAATAAAATCTTCTTTTACTAAATCTGCTCCTCTTAGAATGTGTGTAACTCCTATGAGATGATCATCAATAGCCCAGGAAAATTCTAACATTGGCCACACGATAAATTTTGTTCCAACTTTTGGGTGTTCTGCCTCAGAAATTCTCATTATTATTTGATCACGTAAAGCTGGATCTTTTTGATCCATTCCAGTTTTTAATCTTACGACTGCTGTAGTTTCGGAATATTTTTCTTGAAGCATATTATTCCATTCGATTAGATTAGTTTCAATATTATTATTTCTATGTGGACAATCTTTTTGTGTTAGTTTATAATTATCTTTAAATTCCTTTGCTTCACAAAAACAGACGTAAGCCACCCCATCTTCAATTAGTTTTTTGCAATACTCATAGAAAATTTCAAGTCTTTCGCTTTTATAATAAATTTTCGAGTAGTTTACGCCTAACCATTTCAATCCCTCTTCAATCAGATCATAAGATTCGGGAAGCACATATTTAGCTCTTGGACTAGATCTTTGAGATTTGGAGCTTCCAATTGTATCATCAAAAAATAGGATCAATTCTCCCTTATAGCGCTTTACATATTCATCATTTAAGATTACCATCCTAGCATTACCGATATGTAAAGCTCCACTGGGATATGGAGCTAATCTCATTACGATTTTTTCATATTTTTCAACATTGGGTAATTCGGGTAAGATTTTTTTATCTCTCGTAGACTCTTTCTTCTTTAATGCGTCAGGATCAAGTTCTAATAATTTTTCTCTTTGTTCATCAAAATTTAATTGTTTTACTGTTTCTATAACTTCCTCCAATAATGGGGCTATGATTGATGCTTGCGATCTTAGATCTTTTCTTTCTCGCATTATTTTACCCATTATTGCTTTTTTATTTGGTGTTCCTCCAAATTTTACAGCATTATTTAGAGTAAGTTTAAAAATGAGTTTTTTTAATTTATCTTCATCCATAGAGTTAAACCACTGTTTGAATTTAATAAATAAATTTATTAATTAAATTCTCTAATTTCCCATATTAGTAATATCTTTCTAATTCAATTAATTATGACTTCTAACTATTATCGTGGTTATATATTAATAAGATTAAAACAAATTGGGAGAGAGTGGAATGTTGTGGATAAATTAAAGAATTTATCCTCTTCAGAACCAGATGAAGATTGGAAGGTCGGTTACGTGAGCCCTGTATATGGGGGATGGGATTTAGTAGTTGAATGTAAATTTCGGAAGTTGCATGAATTAGATAAAATTGTTGCTTACCTTAGTACTGAAGTAGATTTGAGTTCTTGGATTGAAGAAACTACGACTTTAGTATCGAGTAAACCAGAAGTAGTATAAGCATCCTTAGACATATCTTTTTTCATTTATTTATTACACAAGAAGTTATCAAATTTGACAGTCCTATTAAGTTTTAATATTTAGTAGATCGAGAATAGAATTGACACTTACATATGATAAATCTTGGACGATCATGTCAGCAATGCGGAGATCATCATTTTCATGAGTTGTAGTTAAAGCAATGCATCTCATATTTGCTCGTTTTGCTGCTTCTATACCAACAGGTGCATCTTCAATTACCAAACAATTTTGTGGTTTGACATTAAGATTTTGAGCAGCTAATTGGAACACATCTGGAAATGGTTTTCCTTTTTTAACTTCTGCAGCAGTTATTATTACATCAAAAAAAGGTTTTATTTTAAGAGATTTTAAGAGTAATTCTACGTTTTCTGGAGGTCCACTTGATCCTACTGCTAATTTGAAATTCAATGATTTTAGATCCTCTATTAATTCTATGACACCGGGTAAAGGTTTGATTTTATCTTTAACCATTTCTCTGTAATATTGTTCCTTTAGTTGAGCCCATTTTTCAACAAGATTCTGATCAACATTTTCACCGACTAGTTGTCTAGTAATAGGTACGCTTTGTTGACCAAAAGTAGTTTCAAAAAAAAATTTCTTGAATGTCTTTCCAATTTCGCTAGCCATTTTCACCCAACTTTCATAATGTATTGGGCCTGTATCAGCCAATACCCCATCCATATCAAATATTACAGCATATTTTTGATACATCTTTATCTTCCTTTCTAATTATTGATCAATTCAAGAGAAATAAAATATTTTAACCATGCGACAATAAATTATTAGTAAGACTTCGTGCTAAATATTATCATTTAATAAAATTAGGTCCTGTGATCTAGCCTGGATTTATCTGTTTCACTACTTTCCGAAATGGATGCCTATGGGTGCCCGCTTGCGAAGCGGGAGTTCGAGGGTTCGAATCCCTCCAGGGCCACTAATAATGAAATAATGAATCTACTTAATGTGATCCATTATTTCCGAGATGTTATTTATTTTTATATAGTCTGGTCCTACTATTTCTTTTTCATAAGGAAATTCATATACTCTTTTACAAAGTATCGTCTTAAGTCCCGCTCGATAACCTCCCATAATATCAGCATACTCATCTCCACAAATCATACAAGAATCAGGGACTTCTAAACCCATTTTCTTTAATGTATAATGAAAAATCTCGGGATCAGGTTTTCTTTTTCCAAATTCTGCAGAAGTAACTACAGCGTGAAAATATTTTCGTAGATCATATTTTATTAACAGTTTTTCTATAGTTGCGTGGTGAGGATGGTTGGAAAGTACAGCTAATTTAATTTTCTTATTTTGATTTAATTTTTTCAAAGTTTCAGCTGTTTTTTCAAAGGGAAACCATTCTTCTAATTCACAAGAATGATAAATATCAGCGAGTTCTTCATAGAATTCAGGTTTTAAGTTTTTAATATTAAGCATTTCGAGAATTTCTTCAAAAATTTCTGTAGTCTGATGTTCAGTTTTAGTCTTAAAACTCTCTTTAAAGTATTTTGTTCGCTTTCTATTAAACGTTTTAATGATGAATTCAGCATCCTGTTCATTTTTAATGATATTAGATCTTTTCAATTCATCCACTGATTTGATTAATCCTTCTTTATAGCAATTAAGATATTTTTCAACTGATGCATCTTTGAATTCAAATAATGTAAAGCCAAAATCAAAGATGAGCCCCTTTATTTTCATTATATAGTTATAATTAAATACTTCAAATTTTAATTTATCTCTGAGTAATAGGTTTATTAAAGAAGTAACAAGAATAGAATATTTAACGTGAATCCTATAATATAATAGAATCATGGCACTTAATAAATGGCTCTCAGATCCGGAAATCGAAGAAATGAGAAAAAAAAAGGAAGAGATGTATAATTCTTTACCAGAAGAACAAATTCAAGAATTAAAAAAAGAATCAATTCGTAAGATTAAAAGAATCCATCCGGGTAAGGAAGAAGTTCCAACTGAAGATTTTTCGGATAGTATTTTGAAAGATGTCATTGAATTTAAGAATTGGGTTGATTCTCGAACATATTTAAAGGGGGATACAGAAAAGATTGAGACTTGGATCAAAGTTTTGTATAAAAAAATGATTTCTATAAATAAGGTATTAAATAAAGATAATTATGATCAAGATCTAGATGAGGAATTCAGAAAGATACCAGTTGATTTTTTAGATGAACAAACTAGATTAGCTGTAATTAAAAAGCTGAGAAATACAAAAAGAACAAATTCCGATAACTATTTCTTGCGAAAGCTCAAACTAGTTGTAGAAATAAAAATAATTGAGGCTAAATATTACAAAATTTTGAAGAGAATCTTAGATTAATTGAATCACTCAATTTCCATAACATTTTTTATTATAATTATATTAATGTAAAATACTATCAGTAAAAACATTTACAAATTTGCGTTAATCATGCGTATAATATGTCCTTTAGCGGGAGTAGGAAAAGGTTTACAACCATTTACATACTCCAAACCGAAAGCGTTCTTAAAGGTGGCGGGTAAACGATTAATTGATTTTAATTTGATAAAACTCATGAAAAGCTTCCCAAAAGGGACTAAAATTTGTTTTATCATAGGATATAAAAAAAGACAAATTAAAGAATACTTAAGTCAAAATTATTCAGAATATTTTGAGTTAGAATTTATTGAACAAAAGCCTTTAGGTTATAGCGCTGAAGAACCATTTTTTCCGGGTCTTGGAGATGCTATTTTATACGCTAAAGATTTCGCTATAAATGAAGATATATTTATTTTTTTAAGTGATAGAGTACCGTTGGAAGATTATTCTTCACTATTAATAAATTTCCATCAATGTGATTGCGATGGAATTATCAATGTTAAAAAAGTAGAGGAACCACAACATTATGGAGTCGTTAAACTTGATAGTAATGGTTTTTTAACTCATATTGTTGAAAAACCAGAAATCCCTGAATCAAATATTGCCGTGTCAGGAGCTTACATTATTGCTAAATCGATAATTAATCATTTATTCGAACTCTTAGAAATTCAAAGAAAAAAGACTCTTGAGAATGGAGAAGTATATCAAATTACACCAATCCTTGATAAATTAATCCAAAAAGGTGCGAGAATTAAATCAAATGAAATGAAAGAAGAAGTTTTGGATTTTGGGAGACCTGAAAGTCTTTTAAAAGGAAATCGATTGCTCTTATCAGAAATTAAGAATCAGGATCCTATGTATGAAGAACTAACTAAGAATGGCATGATTAGTGATACAAAAATAATCCCCCCCGTTTATATCGGAAAGAATGTAAAAATAAATGATTCCATAATAGGACCAAATGTCTCATTGGGCGATGATCTCGACCTAGAAAAATGTATTCTTTCAGAATCTGTAATAGGAGATGGAGTACGATTAAATAAGATAATATCCTCAGAAAGTATTATAGGAGACTATTCTATACTCGAAGATTTAATAAAAAATAGAATAACCATTGGAGATGCTTCATTTATAACAACAAGTAATAATAAATAAAAACAAAAAAAATGAATATTTCATAATTGTGGTTTTTTATCTTGCCAAGGAGCGACTTCTTCAAATGCTTTTGAAACTTGGAGAACTGTTTTTTCATCATATCGTCTACCAACAATTTGCATTCCAATTGGTAAACCAGATTTAGTCCAACCAGAGGGAATTGAAGCAGCAGGTAGTCCAGTCATGTTAAAAGGAAATGTGTATGCCATCCAACTTATAGTACTTAATGCTTTTTTACCTACTGTTGGAAATGTTGTCCCGGATTCTAACCATCCTGGTTTAAACGCAGGACAGGGAGTGGTTGGTGTAATTAAAACGTCATAATCCTTAAAATATTGATACATGACTTCATAAACTAGTTTTCTTTGTTCTCTAGCTTTAGCAATATTCATAGAATTGTTGTCAAGACCTAATCTTATTGAAGCTTTTAAATCTGGTGTAATGTCTTCAGGCCTATTATCATTATCTTTATGTAAATCATAAGCATAACCCACACTAACCAAAGTTTTAAATGCTGTTCCAGGATTTTTGATTTTTAATTTTGATTCTTCAACATCCCAATCATATGTTTCAAACTTCTGAACGCTATTAAGAATACTTTCTTTAACTTCATCTTCAAGAATTTTCCCAAAACCTAAGGACATTGAATATCCAATCTTTAATTTTTTGGGTTTATCTTCAAAGATTTTTGTGTAATCGATGTCATCGTCGGGGAAAGAATTCATATCACCCGGATGATGACCTTTCATCACGTTCAACATTAAAGCAGCATCTTTTACATGACGTACTATTGGACCATAATGATCCATTGTCCAAAATGCAATTGTATCATGAGGATATCGAGGAATGCGTCCAAATGTTGGTTTTAATCCATAAACCCCACAACAACTACTAGGAACCCTAATTGATCCTCCTCCGTCTGAACCTAAAGCTAAAGACCCCATTCCTGCTGCAACAGAAGCCGCTGCGCCTCCACTTGATCCTCCAGAATTTGTTTCTAAATTCCATGGATTTTTTGTTTCTCCAAATACCTTGTTATTTGTAAGAGCAACTGATCCGAATTCAGGTGTATTTGTCTTTCCTAAAATCACACATCCAGCATTTTTCAATCGACTTACAACAACTTCATCCTCTTCAGGAATAAAATTCTCGTGCAACAGTGAACCATATGTAGTTCTAATCCCTTTTGTGAGCATTAAATCTTTAATTGATGTTGGTATACCCGTTAAAGGACCAAGATTCTCTCCTTTTTTAATTGAATCATCTGCTTTTTTAGCCATTTCCTTTGCCATTTCAAAAGCAGTAGTACAATAAGCATTAATCTTGGGATTAATTTTTTCGATTCTTTCTATAAAAATCTCTAAAATCTCGCTCGAGGTTTCTTCTCCATTCTTTATTAGTTCTGCCATATCTACAGCAGACATAAAGCAAATTTCTTCCTTATTCATTGATAAATCACGCAAATTTTGATATTTTATTATAATTTATTGATGTTAAACAACTATATATTAGTTATTCATCAAAAACTATCAGAAAATGACTCTAAGATTTCATACAAAATATGTCAATATTTACAAAATCTTTGATCTATAGTAAATAAAATATTTATTTATTAATTGATTATATGAGTTATTATTAATCATAAAATTGATTAAAATTAAGCTCCTATTGATGACTCTTGAATAAAAAACATAAACAATTTTTGGGTATCTTCTTTTTAAATTTCTTCATTATTTGCATTTTTCTCAGCGTTAATGTAAATGCCCAAGATTATAATATACAACTAAAAATGAATGACGAATTCGTATGGGAAGTGACAGAATTAAATAAAGATAAATTTGAAGCCACCTTCAATGCAGAACCAAATTTTGATATTGGAGATCAAAAAAAGATTGTTATTAGAGAAGTCACGGATATAGAAGGGATTAGGTGGTCTATTGTAGTTGCATTTTGGGATTTTGATTCTGACTGGGGTGTTGATGGAGATATTCAATACTTGAGCATATACAAATCACCTGTATATTATGATGATTATCTCTTCATTCCAGCTCCTGTAGATGATTATTTTGAAGAGGCCATTGCAATTTTACCGTCAGAATATTATCTCGTGTCCACAATCGGTATCGGAAGACAAGCAAGGAGCGATATAGGTGTCGATTACAGAGTAGAGAAAACCTTCGATATTTGGGGGATTATAACTTCTGAAACTTTCTTCGATGCGGGAAATTCAGTTATTGTTAAAATAGAAGCAACATTCTTCATGATACCATTAGGATTCTCTTTTATAGGATTTATGGCGATAGCTATAATTTCGAT
>JAGXNQ010000027.1 GCA_019894955.1 Promethearchaeota archaeon
GATTTAGGATCCATTGACGTTTTAGTAGATTCTTTGAATGAAGAAAATATGGATTTACCCGGAGTATTAGGAACCAAAGAAGGTGCTGAATAATTTACGAGATTATGGTGTAAGGGGAAGAAGATAAAAGCTAATTTGATTGCGTATGAGCGGATTTATAAATTAATAGAAGTTGCTGAAGAAACGTTAGGTGACAGAAAGCTTATAAATGCTGATAATTCCTTCCAAGAACTAATTCTCAAATGGGGAAGGGAATTCATATTAGAAGCACTTCCTGAAAGTGAAGTCAAACTTCGGGATGATTGGAATCCGTCATTAATAAGATCTATTGATGAAAAAAGAATTTTCTTGCTGTTAGATAATGGATCACCCTTATCAATGGCACGAAGAGCGGGGAAGACACCTAATGGAATCACTGTAAACTTAGTATATACACCTCCATCGTTGAGAAGAAAAGGCTATGCAACTGAGTGTGTTGCAAAATTAAGCAAGCTTTTGCTTGATAGTGTGAGTAAATTCTGCTTTTTATTTACCGATTTAATGAATCCTACCTCTAATAGCATCTATCAAAAAATAGGTTATCGACCTATAATAGATGTAGATCAATATGAATTTATATTTGAAAAGAAGGAATAATTAAAATTAAAAAAAAAGCGAGAAAGTCTCCTGATTTTCTCCATTATAATAGTCTTTGGGTGGATTATGTCTATGCGGGAAGAATTTCAATGGAAATAGACGAAACATTTGAAATTGAGCCGTCAGTGTTAGTTAATGTTTCAGTTCCTATCTCAATTTCACCATAACTAGTTCCTTTTACAAATTTGTTGATGGTAATTTCAGCTACGTCAACTGCCCTTGAGATTGACTTTCCACGTGCAAGTAGTTTTACTGGTCTTTCAGTGAGTACAACCATGGCTGCCATTACATAAACCATTGATTTTTTTTTACCAATAAACACTTTTGAATCATCTTTATCTCTCATATTTATCACCTATAGTTTTCAGTAATTAGTTTCTTTTCTTTACTTTCTGCTTTTAACTCTTCCGAGTTATCATTTAAGCTAAACTAAAAAGCAATGTTAGTTATTTTGTATTAACTTAAGTAATAATATAAACATTTTGCAATTTTTCTTATCTTATTTCCACAGTGAGACAGAAATTTCTAAATTGAAACAACGTTTTGATTTAGGAATCAAATTGCTATTTATCAATCCAATTAAATGATTTCTGAAAGTCCTTTAGAATTTTTTTCTTATCTGTAAACTTATACCAATCTGAACCAATGGTTTCTAAAGGATAAGCATCCCTGAATGTTTTATCCATTAAATGGTTACTAAGAATTTTGATCGAATTCATGACGGTTGAGTTTTTAGTATTAATGAATTTCGCCTTATCTAATGCAGCTTTTATCAACTCATCTTTATTTTCTACAATCTCGTCTATTAGTCCAATTTCCAATGCTTTTTTTGAATTTACTTTCTCAGCAAACATGAGCATCTTCTTAGTCCAAGGAATTCCAATAATTTTAGAAAACAGAGTAACACAACCAGTACCTGGAAATATCGCAGAATTGATTTCTGGCATTTGAAAAAAGCTATCTTTCACAGCTAATCTATAATCACAACAAACTAAAAACACTACCCCTTCACCCATTGTTCGACCATTTATCGCACATATCGCTGGTTTACCATTATATAAAAGTTGACAAATAGAAGCTGCAAGATGTTCAAGTTCTTTAACATCATTGTAATCATATTTTGCTATTTCTCCTATATCCATTCCTGTACTAAAAGAACTACCATTGGCTGTCAAAACAATTCCTTTAATCTTATCATTCTCTTGACAAAATTCGATTGCTGATTTTAAGTTTTTTAATTGATCTATTGTAAATGAGTTGGATCTATGGACTCTATTGAGCGTGATAATTCCAAAATGTTTAGTAATAGAGAATTCTATATATTCTCCAAAATTATATTGATTTTCTGGCATTAAGTAAAATTACATGCCAAAATAAATAAATAAAATAGATTTTTTAGTTAAAAACCTTTAGCTCTCTTAATTAGGTTTGAATAAATACCAGAAATATTGTTCTTGTTTTAAGAATTTTAGTGATTATTTTGCTTAGAAAAAAAGATCTTGTTATTACTCCAAACTTAAAAAGTACTTTTGAAAGGATTAATCAGCATCTTTATGCAAAGTTAAAACACATGGATACTGATACGAGGACAAGATCGAAAGAAATAATAAATCTATTGTTGTGCAAGCTTGTAGATGAAATCTCTAAGGGTTCAGAAGATTTTATGGACTTTTCAATTAGGAATGAAGAAAATGAAGATCTCTTGTTTAAAAGAATTTATAATTTTTTTGAGGATAATGTGAAATCAAGATATAATGAAATCATTAACGAAAATGAACATATTAGTTTAAGCTCAAACTTAGTATATATAGTAGTTCAAGAATTGCAGAATTTTTCCCTTGTCCAATCCTCAAAAGATATTTTAAGTGATGCATTCGAAATATTTGTAAGTAAAGTACTAAAAGAAGAAGGAGGTCAATTTTTTACTCCTCCAAATATTATAAAATTTATGGTAAACTACTTAAATCCGGATGTAGCCTCAAAAATATTAGATCCCGCTTGTGGTCATGGTGGTTTCTTGTTAGAAGTTAAAGACTATTTGATAACTAAATTAAAAATAAAGGGCAATGATAATAACGTCAAAAAGATAATTTCTAATATGTATGGAATTGACAAGGATTCATTTCTTGTGAAAATTTGCCGTTTATACTTGGAGATTTTAAGCGGTGAACATGCAAATATTTTTTGTGAAGATTCTTTAGATTTTGATAATTACAGGGGCTCAACAAGAGAGGAGATTCAAGAAGACAGCTTTGATTACATATTTACTAATCCCCCTTTTGGGGCAAAAATCCCTGTTAATAGTGAAAACATTCTAAAAAATTATGAATTAGCTCATGTATGGAAAAATACTCATGATAATTATTGGGTTAGACAGGATAAACTCACCAAGAATCAATCTCCTCAAATATTGTTCATAGAAAGATGTATTCAATTATTGAGGGTGGGAGGAAAATTAGGTATAGTTCTCCCTGAGGGGATATTTGGAAATCCAACAAATAGATATATTTGGGAATATTTACATGAAAAAGGCATGATTTTAGGGATTGTATCATTAGATCAAAATACATTCCAACCCTTCACATGCAACAAAACAAGTATTCTTTTTTTTCAGAAATTAGAGGTCATCCCAACAGAATATTCGATTGACTTTGCGATTGTAGATAACATTGGACATGATAAAGATGGAAAGGATTTGTTTAAATTGAATAAGGATGGTTCCTATAAGCATAATGATGAAGGAAATCCAATAATAAATGATGATCTAGTTGATTTGCACATGCATTTACAGAAGGTGGAGGACTTCAACTATCTAAAAGAACAAAAAGTCTTTAAATTAAAGAATCACCAGATTAAAAACAAAATTTATATTCCATATTATTATACTGGAGTAGAAAAAACACTAAAATTATTAGAAAAAGATCCAAATTTCAAATTAGTTTCGATTAAACACCTAACTGATGAAAAAATCATATTTACGAATAAAAATGGGTATATTCCCAGAGGAGATGAAATTGGGTCTCTTGTTTATGGTTTAGGTGATATTCCTTTCATCAGGACTAGTGATTTAAATAATTGGGAAATAAACCTAGATTCAAATAAACGTACATCAAAGGAAGTTTATGAGAAATATAAAGATAAGCAAAATATCGAAGTTGGTGATATTCTTCTTGTTAAGGATGGAGGATCAAATTTAATTGGTAAAACAGGGTATGTGAGTGAGCTAGATACAAATATCATAATACAAAGTCACATTTTTCAATTTAAAATATTAGAAAATGATGAAGCAATCGATCCTTATCTAATATTATACTTACTTAGTCTTGGAATTGTACAAAAACAAATTCAAGCAATAACATTTATACAAGGAACAATTGCAAGTATAGGAAATCGAATAATGGAGATAATTTTGCCTCTTCCTTCAGATCATAAAAAAAGAAAACAAATTTCAGCTTATATTAATGAAATAATTGATTCTAAAACAAGAAATCGTAAAAAAATTCAAAATTTAACGTTAAATTCTTTTAATGAGTAATAAAGAAAAAAAAAAAGAACTATTTATTTGTTAAAAAAATTAACTATACGATCATTTTACTTGTTTTCAAGTTTAGCCAGTCTTTGTCCCAAGGAATCAAGTTTTCTGTTGATATCACTCATAACCTCGTCTAATATGAGTCGAAATCGTTCATAGATGTCTATAATACCTTGTCTTCGTTCTTTCTTTTCCATTAAGTTGATTTCACGCTTAAAATTCTCAATATATTTGTATAAATCCTCACAAAAAGCATCAAAATTATCCTTATCAAATTCTAAACCTAATTCACGAGAAAGGTTTTTTTCCGCCAAATTTGACCAATCAACATCGTAACCTTTTATTGGAATAATTGGAATAGAGAATTTATCGGCAAGCTGTAATTCATTAGCACAATCCACGGAATTGAACACAGATTTTTTGGTTCCAATAAATAAAATCAACTGACATTTCTGCACCGCATCGAGCATCCATTCATCAATATTCCCAGCAAGATCTGCTTCACAAAAGTAAACTTCAGAGATTTCTTTTTGTTTTTTTAAATAGTTGACAAGATCACCAATTCGATAAGACTCAAAATCTACAACTGCGTGGGAGATAAATACTCTAATTGTAGCTTTTTTTCTCAGATATTCTCTAATTAAATCGGGAACTTTTTGGATGATGGTATTTTCCTCGCTACTTAAATCATTACCAGTTAAATTAAGCTCTGTTAATTCCGTGAGCGCCCATAATTGGGTTGGGATCTGATTGAATTTATTATTACTAAGGTCTAATTTTTGGAGCGAAGTTAAATTCACAAATAACTCAGGTAGGGATATCAATTGGTTATCCGATAACATGAGTTGCTTGAGGTTTTTTAACTCCCCAATTGATTCAGGTAAAGCATTAATCTTATTACCTGTTAAAGATATAATTGTTAGATCTTGTAACTTCCCAAAATCTTCTGGTAGATCGTTTATTTTAGTTTCCTCTTTACCTAATTGTTGGGTGATACTCAAATGTAAAATTTTTCCATCAAAAATTCGAAGATTAACACCATACTTACCAGGATCTCTCCAAGGAGCATCAATTGAATCAAGCTTTTCAGAAAAAACGCGATTTAAACCATCTTTTTTCCAACTTATCTTTTTGATTATCTCTATATGTTCAAGAGGAACTCCAAAATTGATATGTAAATTAAAAGTGGGGTCAGATACCTTTATATTTTTTTCATGTAAAGCCCTAAGTATATCCATATTCGATGAGGTTAAGTCAAGGGTTTGTGTCGTATCATTTAAATTTAACCATTTTAACCCATTTAATGTCGGTAACCATTCAGGTAATTTTGCTATTCTATTACCAGTTATAAATAAAGTTTTAAGATTTTTAAAATCCTTTATACATTCCGGAATAGCAGGTAAGTTACTGGACCTTAAGATCAATTCTTTAACGAAATTTAGATCCTTGAGCCATTCGGGTACTTTTTTACCCTCGGGAATATTAAATAGAAAAGTTTCTATAGATTTTAATTGCTTAGCAAAATCTCCTAAAAGATTTATTTTTTCTTCATCCAGATCTAGTTTCTTTAAATCGAAACCAAGCATATTTATAAACCCATTTTCATCAATATTAAAGAGATTTTCAACTTTATTATAGGCGGTCATATTTACCCTTCTGAATGGAATTCCACAAATCCTTTCTATTTCTTCTAATGTCTTTCTTTCATCCTTATTTATACGTTTATCATCACTCATTTTTTTTCACGAATTATAAATCATAAAATATTAGATTTCACATTTTTTTTTAATATTTGGTATATGTTTTGAATCTTCAAAAAATTAATAACAATTATTATTCGAGTGTTCCCCCAAATCTCTTTTAAATGGTTCTAATCCCATAATTAGAATGTTTTATATCATTCTATAAATTTGATAAAATAATCAAATTAATACTTTAAATGTAAAACTCTTGAAAATTGAAAATTTTACCATGGAATCATATGAAACAGTAATTAACATTTGGAGAAAATCAGGTATCAGTATAGGTTCATCGGATACAAAAGAGGAACTTGAGAGGATGCTTCAACGAAATCCAACTCTCTTTTTGATTGGGAAAATTAATAAAAGAATAATTGGCGTTGTAATGGGAGGATCTGATGGGAGAAGAGGATATATTCATCATCTTGCTATAGATCCAGATTATCAAAGAAGAGGTTATGGTAAAATGATCCTGGATCGTTTAATAGAGAAATTTCGTCAAATGGGCGTACATAAAGTTCATTTATTTATCGAAAAATATAATATAGATGTTGTAAAGTTTTATCAGAATCTAGGTTGGGAAATAAGAGAGGATTTAATTATGATGAGTCATGTACCAGATGATAAATTATACAAGAGAAATTTATGAACCTTAACCTAAATTTGTTTTAGACAATAATATCTACAAAACTATATATAATTCATATTATTTAATAGAAATTAAAATACATTTTATAATTTCAAGGAAAATTTAATGAAAGATTATTCAGATTGGGAACCAGAGTATGATTACGATAATGAATCTCCATATCTTGAAACCGCAAATAGACCATGGTTAAACTTTAGACCTTCAAATGTTCCTAAATCTATAAATTTTGAACCAATTCCAGTACATGAATTTATAAGAAGATCCACTAGTAATTTTCTAAATAATGTCTGCGTGTACTATGAACCTGATGATAAAAAATATACATATCGAGAATTTTTATCTTTCTCGGATAAAGTTGGAAATGCTCTGTTTGAGTTGGGTATAAAAAAAGGAGATGCTGTCGGCATATTAACAGGTAATGTTCCAGAATTCTTATTTTGTTGCATGGGTATTATGGAATGTGGTGCTGCAGTTACACCAATTAACCCATTATTGAAAGAATCTGATGTTATTCATATTATAAGAGAAGCGGGTAATATTAACACTGTCTTTGTTCATAAAAATAATTATAAAACTATTAAAAAAGTGATGAGAGAAGTTGATTTAGCAAACGTTATTCTGCTTGGAGCAGATGTTGCTAAGGAAGGAACCATTACATTCGAAGAATTTATAGAAGGTAAACCCGCTAAAGCTCCCGAAGTAGAAATAGATCCAATGAATGATTTAGCGGCATTATTGTTTACTGGAGGTACTACGGGCTTACCGAAAGGAGTGATGTTAACCCATAATAATTTGGTTGCAGATGCGCTTTCTGTTCTTCTATCAAATGGGGAACCCGAAGAAGGGGAGGATCCATATGGTAAAACTGTCGTACTCTCAATATTACCATTATGCCATACATTTGGTTTTGAAGTTGTAATCATTTCTTTATTCGGAGCCGCAATGCTGGTAATGTTTTCTTCCTTTAATGCATCAAAAGTATTAGAGGCAATAGAGTATTATCGAGTAAGTAATTATATTGGTGTCCCTGTAATGTTTCAAATGTTGATTAATAACTCCGATTTCACAAAACGAGATTTATCTAGTTTAGAAGAAGCAACTTCAGGTTCAGCTTCACTACCTCCAGAATTAGCAAAGAAATGGGAAGAAGTTGTAGGTACAAAAGTTGGACAGGGATTCGGATTAACAGAAACTTCCCCAGTAACACATATGCCACTTAAGTGGATGCCTGAAATAAATTCAAAAAGTATAGGAGTACCGATAATAGATACAGATGCAAAAATTGTGAATCCTGAGACTTTGGAAGAATTAAAGCCTAATGAAATCGGAGAATTGCTCCTTCGAGGCCCTCAAATAATGAAGGGTTATTGGAAACATCCGGAAGAAACTAAAAAAACCATTGTAGATGGATGGTTACGAACTGGTGACTTAGCTCGTATGGATGAAAAGGGATATTTCTATATTGAAGGTCGTACTAAAGATATAATCAAATATAAGGGATATAAAGTAATGCCAAAAGAAGTTGAAGAAAAACTCTTTGAACATCCCGCTATTCTGGAGGTAGGAGTCGTTTCTGCTCCAGATCCTGAGATAGGAGAAACGATAAAGGCATATGTAGCACTTAAACCAGAATATAAAGATAAAATTTCAGAAAATGATATTATTGAATGGTCAAAGGAAAGATTAGCTGGGTATAAATATCCTCGTCAAGTTGAATTTGTTAATGTATTACCGAGAACTACTGTGGGGAAAATTTTTAGGAGAAAATTAAGAGAAAGAGCGGCAAAGTGAAAGATGCGACAATTTAAAACTTAAATAATATCCTTAATTTCAGCTAATTTATTTAATATATCTTTAAAATGTCCTCCTACCCAATAAATTTTATTGCAATCTTCATTAATACATGACCAATATTCATCAATATTCTGGTAAACTGAATCAGGAATTTTATCTTTAAATTGCTTCTTATCCTCAACAAAATTGATTATAGAATTACATTTTGAACATCTTGCAATTTTAGAATCATAATTTAAACGAATATTAAATTTTTGAAAAATAGCAGACATATTTTCAGTAAATAATGTGGAATTTAATAACATGCAAGGAGTCAGAAAATGAGTTATATCAAATTTTAGATATATCTCTGGATTCTTTTGAATTATATTTTTATACCTCTTATTGAATTTATTTATCATTTCTCTATCTTTAGTAATTAAAATTCGATGTTCCAAAAAGCAATGCTTAATTAAATCATCATCAGCAACAGGAGATCCATAAATAGATTCATAATCTTTAGCATATCGAGTATTATACCCTAAAAATCTCAGCCACCGCGTTAAATTTCCTTCCATTTCATCAGTCAAAAATCTCAGATTTCTGTCTCCCTCCTCTATTATTGATATTTATAGGGAGCATAACTCACATTTTATAATTAAATTATAATAAAGTGAACTAAAAAGGAAAATTTAAGGTTATTGTTTTAGAAAAATTTAGTTTAGAGCATTTCTAAATTACTTATCGATTTAATCATATTTTTCATGCAATCCTTTAATAAAATCATCAAGATCTTTCATGCTATTCAGCTCTTTATCATATGCTACCTTTCCACATTCATCTTCTAAATCAAAATAGGCATTAATACGACCTTTATCCATTATTGACAACATTGATTTCACAAATATCAAAAATTTCATCTGATATTTACTTATTTCCTTTGCGAATGCAAGTGTCTCCTCTTCTAATTGATCTAATTGAAAGATTCTAGTTGGAAAATTAATATTTTTTAATTCATCCAATCCCACTTTATCAGTAGTGTATAATAAATTCTTAGCAATGCTGAGTCCTAATGCCATGAGAGGTAATAATGTTGCCCCAGTCTGAGGGAATGCAGATATTGCTAATTCAGGCAATTTTAAATAAACTTCTTCTTTTGGTCTATCCGCAAATACTCTTAAATCAGAAGATAAAATCAACATCACACCAAAACCAACTGCGATGCCCTGAATTTGAGCGATTATCGGTTTTTTCATTAGAACCATGGTTTGATTAACTTTTCTGCCCCATTCTTGGATTTTTGCTACATTAGCAGGATTTCCAGTGACTTCTTTGAGATCATAACCCGCAGAAAAGAATTTATTACCAGAGCTTTTTAATAAGATACATTTTATTTTTTCATCATTATCTGCTTCTTTTAACCTTGCGTGAAGCGACATCAACATTTCTCCATTAAATGAATGAGCCTTATCAGGTCTATTGATTGTTATTATCGCAACTCGTCCTTTAACTTCATATAAAATTAAATTTTGATTTTCCATAGGATTTCTTATTTCATGCTCTTTATTAAAACTTATTATTTCAATCAGAACCTCTAAGAAATAAATACTAGTAATACCTCTTTTAATATAAAATTCAATTATGGTTATGAAGTGAAAATAGGATGGACGTAAAACAGACGCCTCTTCTTCAAGTAGCCTTGGACTTTGAAAGCATGGATCAAGCACTTCAATTAGCTTCAAAAGTTGCTCCCTATGTAGACATTATTGAAGCTGGAACGCCATTAATAAAATCAGAAGGAATACGTGTTGTTCAAGAGCTCAAAAATGCCCATCCTGATAAACTAATTTGTGCTGATTTAAAAATCGCAGACGCTGGATACCTTGAAGTGCGAATGGCTGCCAAAGCTAAAGCTGATATAGTAACTGTACTTGCTGATGCGTATAATATCACGATCGTAGAGACTCTACGTGCTGCTCATGAATTTAATGTTGAAATCATGGCTGACCTCATCATGTCGAGAAAACCTGCCAAACGGTTAAAAGAGATTGTCGATCTTAATTACAAAAATACAAAATTGCATTACTCATTGGTACATAGTGGATTAGATCGACAAGAATCTAGACATTCCCCTTTATCTGAAATTGAATCTGTAGCATACATACAAGATCGCCCAAAATTGGCAATAGCAGGTGGAATAGGAGAATCAGAAATCCCTAAACTACGTCAACTCCCTCTAGATATTATTATAGTTGGTGGAGCGATTACGCGTGCAGAGAATCCAAGATTCATAGCAAAGAAAATTCAAAAGCTAATTCATGAATCATAATGAAAATGAGATTGATCTTCATATTTTTTATATTTGCTGCTCCTAAAAATTACATTGGAAAGATCTCACTAATAATATTCTCTATGGGGGAGAATCTATCTCTATCTCCTCCCCAATTGAGTAGTAAGTCTTTATAGAGGACTTCTATTTTTAAAACTAATTTCTTCAGGTTATGTTTAAAATATTCCAATTCCTCAGTACTTACCAGTACCCCAATTATAAAATCACTTGAATAGATAGTTACAATTTTATTTTTTTTCTCAATAATAGAAATTTTATTCTCTTTGGCATTCATTAATTCGTTTAGCATGATATTTACTGAAGAAAGCACTCCAGAGATGTAATGTTCATTAATAGTTTGAGTTTCTTCTATATATGATTTGCTGTAAAGATTGATCCCTGCTTTATTCAAAATATAAATATTCTCGATTTTATCTCGCCAGTCAAATTCGAAAAAGGGAACAAGGTGTCTGAACATAACAAATAATAAAATGATTGCGATAAGCTGTAAGCTATTTCCTACTAGTCTAGGTATAAACCCTAATAATAGATATATAACATCTAGTGACATTAAATAACCCGATAATATAAGTAGAATTGGTATTCCCATTTTGAAACCTCCTTTAAGTGATATTTTTTCCTTTTTTACTTGTTTATCAAAATCTTTGATATAAATAAAAAAAGAAAAAATAATGAGTGGCAATGTTAAAATTGAAAGGTAGTTGATAACAGAAAGATCTAGCTGAATACAAATGACCAAGATAAAAGTTTGCAACGAGAAACAAGAAGTAAAGAAATATTTTTTAAATAAAAATTTCTTATTCTTTTCCATGTAATAGGTAAATAAAAGGAAACTAACATTAATTGATAACAATCCAATATTTAAAAACAACAATCTGAAACTCCCACTTGACCAAATTAGGAAGGGAGAAATTATTGTTCCAATGGAAAAATAATCAGCTATTAAAAAGAAGAATCTCATATGGGAAATTCCAAAAAATAGTGCTGAAAAACCAACATCTTGAGTATTTTTCACTTGTACTGGCTGCTTTTTATATTTTATAAGAAAATACAATCCTAATTCATAGCAAAATACAATAAAAATCCATTCTAATATTAAAGTTGTAAATCTTAGAGGACTGGTTATTGGATAGATAACTTTTTCACCCCTTTTGTAGTATTATATCCATCATTTTATTGAAGCTAAGAAATAATTGTTTTTGAATTTCATCAATATCATCTAAATTTAACAAAATTTCTTTAAAAAATGATTCAAAATGCATTCTAACACTTCTCAAAAGATGAATGGAGCTAAATAAATCCTCCTTTATTATAAAAATATATATTAGAGATGAAGGATTCAATCCATATTCGAATAAAATTAGATATTCGTCTTGTTGAATTTTGTTTATTTTCTCTGTTTTTGAATTAGTGATTAGTGCAATTATCTTTTCAATTCCAGAAATCCCTTTAGAAAAAACACGATCAATGTCTTCAGAAATAAAGTGAGAATCCTGATTCAAATCCAAAGAATATAGAGTCTTATAATTTTGGTGGTTAATAATAAATAGTTTAAATAGGTTCTCTCTCCACTCGAATTCATAAAAAGGGGGAAAATTATAAACTGCCAGATACATTATTATAAACCCTATAAGTAGATCAAATATTCCAATGAAGTAAACGAGCTCATTTATAATTGGGGGGAGAATTTGTAATCCTACTATTGTTGCAAAAACCAACGCAAACAAACTTATTATCGTGCCAATAAGAAAAAATTTAATTTTCCTTCTTATTTTTCCAACAGATTTTTGAACCAGAATTACTTGAAATCTTATTATATATAAACCGTTTAATACAACAAAAAGAATACTTCCAATAAATATTGGAGAACGTAAAGAAGGTAAAATTATTACGCATAAAATGGGTATAAAATTCAGGATGGCTAAAATTTTAGCAAATTTTATATTAATAATCAAAGAAAAATCCTCCCGAACGATGAAACTAGAGAAAGCTATTGAAGAAAAAAAGGCTAAAGCCCACCCAAATCTGTATATGATCTCATAGATTTTCTCATCTACAATAAAATTTCGTGCAATTTGAATAAACAAAGGTCCAAAAACAATAAATAGTATAAAAGAGCCAAATGCTAATAAAACTTTATTAAGTGGGAGTTCCTCATCTTCAAGTTTCTTATATTGATAATAAAAATAAATAGTCAATTGAATGCCCATTATAACTGGAACTAAATAAGCGAGAAACTGAAGTTCTTTACCATATTCAATTTGCATGAACATTTACTTTCTCATAAAAAAAAGTTAAGTATATATTTTAATTACAAATTCATTCTCACGTTCAATATTTAATATTATTACGAAATATTTAATCATTTAGATTATATTCTGAAGTTTTAAAATATCTCGCATGAGTTTTTCAAAAAGATTATCAACGTTTACTCCCGTTTTGGATGAACATTCAATGTATTTATATAAATTATTCTCCTTTGCGATGGTTCTAGCTTCACTTTCAGTTATAGCTATTTTACCTTGAAGGTCTTGCTTTCCCCCAACCATTAAGATTGGACATATTTTTTCACTTTTAAGAGATCCCTCCTTAAAAAGTTCAATCCATTTTGCAATTCTGTTTAGTGATGCTTTGTTATTTAAATCAAACATGAAAATTCCCCCTGATGACCCCTTAGAATATAAAGGTAGCAAGAAATTAAAGTCATCTTCACCGCCAAAGTCCCAAAGTTGTAGTATAATTCTTATATCATCTATTTTAATGTATTTTACAAAAAGCTCAGCACCCATCGTTAGTTTAATATCTTCTTCAAAATATCCCGTCAAATAACGACGAGCTAAGGTGGTTTTTCCTACTCCACTTTCTCCAAATACACATATCTTATAAGCTATTTCTCCCATAAGCCATACTTATTTCCTTGTTAATTTAAAGTGATAACAATTTAATAATTTAAAAATTATTTAAATTTTGCTAAAAGCGCATTGAAGTAAACCAAAATTAAAAAAAAGTAAAAATTAATTATCAATTTTCATCTTAAAATTCTTATTTTTTATCAGCAAAATTACAACTCCTAGCGACAGCATAATCACAAATAATTCCATCGCATAACCTGGAATAGTTCCCGTTGCTGTAAAATATGCAACAAACACAGGATCGTGTACTAGTCGACCGCCTCTATAAGCTCCATAATCAGGATAGCATGTTATGAAGAATATGGCTAAATTCTGTGGATCTGTCGCATTCATGGCTTCCTCTATCGGAATTTCATGAGTCATTTGATTTGTTTGGTTAATTGCGTACCCAACAATTAATTTACCAAATTCTCCTACTAGCTGAATCATGCCCGAAACCACATCAATGAATTCATGATCAGATACATTCCACGTTTGATATGATACATCATGTGAGTGATGTTTCAACTAAATGGTAAAACAAATATTTAAACTTATTTGTCTAAAAAGAGTGTTTTATCAGTAATTTGGGATTTAAATTCAAACAAATATGAGTAGAGAATAAATTTGATGCTGGTTTAGATTAAATTGTATAAAGAAAAAAATGAAATCTAAAAACAATTAATTAGAGTGTAAATTTCATGCCTGAAAGTAGTATTATTTTAAACGATCTGAACAAGGTTTTCATACCTTGCCGAACCGTCTTAGAGATGGAAGCTTTAACATCTTTGTTTTTAGAATATTATAGCTACGATCTGATTAAAGAAATTCCGAAAAGCCAACCATCAAGCCATAAAATTATGGAAATTTTCCGGATTTTAGAATGTAAACCACTTGAGAGGATCATTGAATATTTTATCGATGTAGTTGTGCATAAACTCAAACCAATCGTGATGTATGCAAGGGACCATCAAGATCGGTTTAGAATGGGAAATGTAGCGGCTTATACTAAAACACGCGTGTGTCTCTATCTGGCACTTCATAGATTAAAGTTAAAATTTTTGATCATAAAACATTTTATGACAGTATTTAAAGATAATAAATTTAGTTTAAATTTACCGGTAGAACAAGAGGGCTTAGGAGCTCACGCATTTATGGCTTCTTTCTATAAAGACTACACTCATAAGAATAAAATGAATCTAAGATTAATGCTTTCAACGAAAAGAGTTTCAGAAAGAGTTAATAAGTTAATAGATCTTAAGGATATTGTAACTAATGAGGATATCATTTATGCTATAACTTTCAAAAAGTTTTTAGATGACAAGAATCGAATTAAATTTATCATGAGAGAAATCAAAGCCTCAGTATTCGTGTGTAAGGTAATGTTCGCGCAAATGGATGTTTATAATCCTTTTACCCTTGCAAAAGAAATCATGATCGATGCTGAAGAAATCATGTTGAGCCAAGATTTTATTCCTACCCTTATACCTGCGATTTCAAATTGTTATTTAGTCAATAATCCCGCTCAACTTGAAGATTTATTTCAAGCTTTTGAATTTATGATGACCAGAGTACTGGAAGGAATTAACTATGCCATAGAAATAGCTTCAGGAGGCCAAATTATCTTAGATTTAGAAGGTACAATATACAGCTCAGGTAATATCTTCGACATCTAAGTCAAAATCTTGAAAAAACCTCATTTTTACCTCCAACTCGTTCAATTTTAGTCCAATATTAAAAATATTAAAAAATAAATTCGATTAAATATTTAGGAATGCCAACATACACGCATTTCGGATTTCTATGCAAAAAAGGGAGAGTGATTCAACTCGATTTACACCAGATTTTAACGATATGCTAAAAATCGTTATTCTTAATAGCTTAGGGTTCTTTTTTATCGGCTTTTTAGTCCCAATTATTGCCCGCTACAACATGTTCGCAACCGCTACGCAAATTAGTTTGCTCGTTTCCTTTCAAGTATTGGGTCGGACTGTTAGTGGTACTCTCACGGGCTTTTTAACTGATCGAATCAAATCTCGGAAAAAGCTTGTTTTAATTGGATCAATTGGAAGGGGGACCTCATATTTCATAATTTATGCCGCTATAATTTTAAACTCTTTATTATTTCTTGGAATAGGAACATTTACTTTAGGTTTTATGGCGGGTGTTTTTTGGGTGCCATATAATACTCTGATTGCAGAAAAATCAAATAAAGACAATCGTTCTGAAGCTTACGGAAAAAAAAATTCTGCTAATGCTATAGGTCAAATGATTGGGGGAGTTATAGGTTTTCTTCTTCTCATGATACTTGGCTTATTCACCGATAATCCCTTTCTTTTATACGCTAGTATTCCCATCTATGGAGTTGCTAACTTTTTTGCGGGTTTTAAATTCAATCGGGACGTAGATGAATCAATAATATTTAATGAATCCTCAGATCATATCAATAATCACCCTCTTAACGAAATTAGCAATGATCACTCTAAACTTGCAGCATCTATTATATTTGGATCAATTTTCCTAATGTTAGCACTACTTCTAAGTAATATTAACGGGTCAATTGCAAAACCTTTTTTAAATATTTATGTAATAGAAACAATCGAAAGCAACGTTCAATTAGTTACCTGGGCGTATTTACCTGCAGGAATCCTTGCAACGCTTATAGCTCCAAAATTGGGAATAATTGTGGATAAATTTCCCCCTGCTATAGGCATTACAGTTACAAGCATGCTAGGGGCATTGGTCACTTGGTTTTTAATAAATTCAACAAATATCTGGGTTTTTTCATTTCTGTTGTTAATTGATCTTTCGATTGTGATGGCATCAGGATTAATTTTTCAAAACTTATTAAGTAGGATATCGCTAAAAAACCGTGGAAAAATTTTAGGTTCTGGTGAATTTTTTCAATTTCTTGGAGCCTTTATTGGACCGCTTCTAGGAGGATTAGTCTGGGATTTTATTGGACCAAGATATCCTTTCATTATTTCAATCTTCGTTGAATTATTACTAATACCACTTTACTTGGTCGTTGTTTATTATTTAATACCTCATCTAGCAGAAGTTTATGAGAATAAAATGAAATAAGAAATATCCTAAAAATCAAGCATCAAGCGTCAGGAGACCAAATAATCCTCGATTTAGATGATATAATCTACAATTTAGGAAAAAAAAGCAATTAGTTTTTTTTCATAATCATTACAGCTGGATTTTAATAAACTTTAAATCAATTTAGATTAAAAATCAATTAATAAAAAAATAAAAATATGTATACATGAAAAATAATGTCAAAACCTAAAGTAGCGATAATTGGTGTAGGGATAACACCTTTTAAAGCAAGATATTTAGATAAAACCTATTTCGAACTGGCATATGATGCTACAAAATTAGCTATTGAAGATACTAATAAAAATGGAGCAAACATTACACATAAAGATTTGGAATCTACTGTCTATGGAATATATAATGAACTTTTTGAGCGCCAATTTATGCCAGATATCTTTATAAATTCATACATCGGAATGAATAATAAACCGGGAACGAGAATAGCTGCCGGGGGTGCAACGGGGGGTTACACTGTGAGAATGGCTTACTCGGAAGTGGCCTCAGGGCTATCGGATTTATGTCTTTGTCTTGGTGTAGAGAAATGTAATGATTGTTATGACGAACAGACAGGTGTGACAACTCCTGAGGTACTTAATGCTATTGCTTATAGCGCGGATATGACGTACGAATATCCAATGGGCATGATGGCTGCTAGTTCATATGTTTCAATGGTTAACGCTCATTATGAAGAATTTGGCAATCCGACTGAAGAACAAATGGCTCATGTTAGTGTTAAGAATCATGGAAACGCAATGCTAAATCCTAAAGCACAATCTCCGATGGAGGTAACTGTAGAAGATGTTATGAATTCACGGATAATATGCTATCCCTTCAAGCTTCTTGATTGTTGTTTATATTCAGAAGCTTCTGCAGCATTGATACTAGCAAGTGAAGAAAAAGTAAAAGAATTAAAGATTGAAAAACCAATTTGGATAACTGGAGTTGGTGCTGCGAACACTGATTGCTTTATAGGAAACAGAGAAGATATGGGAAGGCTTTATTCAAATATATATGCTGCAAAAGCCGCTTATAAAATGGCAGAACTTGACTATAACAAAATAAAAAACCAAATAGATTTAGCAGAATTACACGATGCCTTTAGTGGGCAGGAAGTTATAAGTTATGAAGAGCTTGGTTTTGTTCCTTTCGGTGAAGGTGGGTCATGGATCGAAAGAACTTTTGAGAAATCAGGAGAGGGTCCTTGGTTGGATGGAGAACTTCCTTGCTGTCCTTCTGGTGGTTTAATAGGATGTGGTCATGCGGTTGGTGCTACGGGAATAATGAGTACTGGAGAAGCTGTGTTACAATTAAGAGAAGAAGCTGGAAAGCATCAAGTCCCGATTGAGAAAGGAAGAGCTATATCTCATTCAATTGGAGGACCAGGGGCAGCTTATGCTGCTGTGATCGTAATGGCAAATAAGGAGGGGTTAAAATAATGACAGAAAAATTCCAAGATCATCAAATTAGGGATATTCTAAAGATCAATTATAAATATACAATGGGGGGTCAATCCAAATTTTTTATTGAAGTAATGAAAAATAAGAAGCTATTCGGCACAAAATGTACAAAATGTGGAAAGACTTGGATGCCTCCAAGGATAAATTGTTCTGATTGTTATGAACCCGCGGATTGGGTAGAACTTAATCAAGCTGGAACGATAAACGTAAGTACAATCGTATGGTATACAACTTCTGCATTTATTAAAGCTGTACCATATGGGATAGGATTTATCAAACTTGACGGTGCAGAAACTTCCTTACTTCAAGGTATATTTTCAGAAAACCTCGTACCTTCTAAAATTAAAAAAGGGAAAAGAGTCAAAGCTGTGTTTAACAAGGAAAGAGAAGGTAAGATGACAGATTTTTTCTTTGTTCCTGAGGATGAATATGAAAACTGGATATCAAAACCAGAATACGAAGGAGGGGTATAAAAATGGGGCAAGCACAAGAGCATTTAACAAAGATCGTTGAAAAAATGAATATAAATCCAAAAGCACAAGCTGTATTTATCACGAATATAGCAGGGAAAGATGTAAATTGGGAAATGTCATTCCAGTTTAATCTTGATAATGAGGATTCATTTTTCTTAGAAATTAAAGACCAAAAAGCTATCCTAAACGAAGGAACTAAGCCTGATGCAGATATTGTAACATCTGGTGATCCTAATGCCATCGTGAGAATTTGTGAAGGAAAAGGAGATTTTACTCATGCTATATCACGTGAGCAAATTACAGTCAAAAAGGGGCAAGTGATGGATGTTATCCGACTCACAAGAGCCATCACCATTGTCCTGAAAACTTTGTAATAAAGAGAGCTCTTATTTGTTTTCTTTTTTTATATTTTTTAACATTAATATCAGTTTTAATCCATATAATGAAAAAATTAGGCTCATTATTTAGAAATTCTAAAAGCTAGAGTTCATCCCCTATTAATGCGCGAAGTATAGAATTACTCCTAAAAAACGAATGAATTAACTATTTTTATTTAGATTTTGTATATCTGAGTACTTATTATTCATAGGTAAATCGATAGTTTTATAAATTAACTCAATAAATATTTCTCTATTGAAATCTGTATAAAAATTGAATAAAATTAAAAATTAGAGTGAAAATTGCATGAAAAGAGAATTTGCAGTTTTAGGAATTGTTATAGCTTTAGGATTAGGGTTACTCGGTGGATGGTTTATCCCATCGCCTCTTACGACACCAGAACAAGCTTCTTTAGTGTCGGTAATCCAAACAAGAGGTACACTCAACGTTGGTACAAGTGCAGATTGGCCTCCATTTGAAAATTTCACATATCCTTTTACTGGCGCTATTGAGGGTTTTGATGTCGATGTATCACAGTTAGTTGCTGACGATCTTGGTGTAACCCTTAATATGGTACATATGGATTTTGGAAATCTGATTTCTGCTTGTGCTGTGGGTACAATTGATATGATTGCTGCTGCAATGAACTATAATGAAGAGCGTGCAGCAAGTTTGGCACCTTCCAGTACTTATATTTCAGTAAGTCAGGTAGTAATAGTCAAAGAGACTTCACTACTTACTACAATTAGTCATTTAGGCGCACTTGGTGGATTAACGGTCGGTTGTCAAACGGGTACTGTGATGCAAGATGAATTGATAGATCTCGGTAATGTTACTGTTAGCGCATATCCCAGTGCTGTTGTGCTTATGACTAACTTGATTAATGATAATATTGATGCTGCTTATGTGGATGAACCCGTCTTTACATCCTATAATAGAACAGAAGGCCTTAGAATAATCTTTACTACAGGATCTGAACCGATTTCACTATGGACAAGATATGGAGAACCAGAATTTTTATATTTCATAGATAATGCAATCCTCGATGCTTATAAAGATGAAACGATTTATGATTTATTTGATACATGGTTCGGTTGATCGATAATCAAGGCGTTTTGAACGCTCGCATAAATTCAAATTAGGAGGTTTTTCTTGAGAAAACACCTAATAATTTTTTTTTTTTAAAATTATAAATATTAGAATATATTAGAAATATAATATTTATCTGAGTGATAAAAATGTTATTTCAGACAGATTTACGCTATATTGGAATGGGTACTATTAATTCATTCCTAATTTTCTTATTTGGTATCTACATTATTAAATGGTTTTTAAAAAAAAAAAATACTGCTAATACCAAAGTTTGGGATATATCTTTTAATAAAAACATTAGATTAAGTTTAATTTGGTTGATATTCAATTTACTAATATCAGTATCATTCAGTTTTTTTATTAATAATGTAATAGTATACCTTCTAACACAACTTTGCGTTTCTATTGTCAGTGATATCTTTATCGGTGCTATCATTGTACAAAAATTATTCTCGAAACATTTGGTAGAATCATTCAAATTTGTTTTTTCAATTCAGCTTATTCTTTTTGGAATAAGTATAATATTGGGATTTTTATTAATAATTACTTTTGGTTATATTTTTCCAGAAATTTCAGATGTACTATTATTTATAATTGAATTTGGGTTATTATCTACAATATTTATTACTGCTTTAAGTTTAATTATGGGAATAGTATTGGGATTAACATTAGCAATAATGCGTTTATATGCAGGGAAAGAATTATATTGGTTAGCTAGCGGTTATGAAAAATTATTTCGAGGTATTCCTCTTCTTGTTTTGATATTTATATTTTCCGCTGGACTTCCGGGAATATTTTGGTACCTAGAACCATTAGATAGATTGCTTGCTAGTGTAATTTTGGCCCTAGGAATTCGCAGTGGCGCATATCAATCTCAAATATTTCGAGGAGCAATTCTATCAGTGAATCGGGGACAATTGGAGGCAGCACAATCCATAGGTATGAATAAGATGCAATCTTTCCGTTATATTGTATTACCTCAAGCTTTCCGAATCGCAATGCCTGGATGGTCAAATGAATATGCTGTAGTTATAAAAGATTCTTCCTTTGCAGGAGCAATTGGAACTTTTGAAATGACCCTTGTAGCAACAATTTGGGGATATCGTTCTGTCGAACTTTTTACCCTATCGATGGGCGTTGTTGCGATTGTGTATTTTCTATTTACATTTCCAGTAACACAATTGTTCGGTCAACAACAAGTTAAAAAATTAAAGAAGTTAGGAATGGGAGGTGGATAAATATGGTTGAGCCTTTATTGCGTGTTTCAGATGTTTCAAAATCATATGATGAATTACAGGTTCTTAAAGATGTATCATTTGATTTATTGGAACGTGATGTTAAAGTTATTTTTGGACCAAGTGGTTCTGGTAAAAGTACATTACTTCGTTGCATTAATATGTTAAATCCACCGGATAAAGGAAAAATCTTTCTTCGAGGGAATAATATAACAGCTCCTAAGGTTGATCTTAATACCATTAGAACAAGGATCGGGATGGTATTCCAACATTTTAACTTATTTGCTCATCTTAAAGCAATTGACAACGTGAGCATAGGACTTCGCCGAGTAAAGGGTTTAAAAAAACAAGAAGCTTATGAAAAAGCATTTAAAGCATTAGATCGCGTAAAGTTAACTGAATGGGCCGATCATTACCCTGCACAACTATCAGGAGGTCAACAACAGCGAGTAGGGATCGCTCGTGCTTTAGCTATGGAACCTGATTTAATTTTATTCGATGAACCTACTTCCGCTTTAGATCCTGAATTAATTGGGGAAGTTCTACAAGTAATGTTGGATCTTGCTAAAGCCGGTACAACTATGTTAGTAGTTACCCATGAAATGGGATTTGCTAGAGCTGTTGCCTCAGAATTATTATTTATCGATAAGGGGATAATTATTGAACGGGGCACACCTGAGCATTTCTCAGTTTCACCTACATCTGATCGAGTAAAGCAATTTCTTCAACAGCTCGATGTTCTTTACGGTAGTCATGAAAAACTTTTGGATATTCTAGATGAGGAGGAGAAAATATGATATTCCAAGCGAATCCCTTTGAACAATTACTCGCTGTATTGGCATATTGGGATCGTTTCCTCACAGGCTTTTTATTAACAATGTGGATGTATGTTTGGGCTCTTTTTTTAGGTTTTCTCCTCGGGCTTCTCTTAGCCCTTTCTCGCCAATATGGTCATTTTTTCATTCAAAAAATTGCAATTATCTATATTGAAATTATACGCGGAACACCTCTAATAGCACAATTATTCTTCATTTCTTTCTTGCCTAATGCTCTAAATTTCTCTATTGACATAATGATTATTGAGACAAATTTGTTTAATCGGAGCTTTAGACTTCTAGATTATCCAATATTTGTCGGCATTCTAACATTAATTCTTAATAGTGGAGCTTATCAAGCTGAATATCTCCGTGGATCCTTTGTTTCGGTAGGAACCGGACAATTAGAGGCCGCTCGAGCAATCGGTATGTCTCGCTTTTCAAGTATTAGACACATTGTTTTACCACAAGCTCTACGTCGTGTGATTCCATCTTGGTCAAATGAAGCGGCTTACCTTCCAAAATACACGGTTTTAGTTTACTTTATAGGGGGTGTTGAGGAACTTTTTTCTCAAGCAGATTACATTCAACATAGAACATCATTTCCCTTTGCAACATATATTATCGTTGCAATATTATTTCTAATAACAATAACGCTTATATCCAAGTTATTAGATACTATTCATAAACGCACAAGTATTCCCGGATTATAAGAATTTATAAAATATAAAAAAAAAAATAAAATATTTCGGAAATTCTAATTAAATATTTATATTTTTTTTGCATATTCTCTATTTTCCCTCTGAAAATATTAACTATAAAAATAATAAACGAGTAATTAAATATTAAAAACTCAAATTTAATTTTTAAAAAGATGATATAAATGGTTGAAAAATTTTGGTTGAAATCCTATGATGCTCACGTTAAACCAAGTCTAAAATATCCAACAGAAGATCTTGGAACGATTTTAACAAGGAATATGAAGGAATTTCCGGAGAAGATTGGGATATATTTCATGGATGCTGCTTTTACCTATAAAGAAATCCTAGAGTATTCTCAGAAATTTGCAACGTTTTTACAAAAGAATGGGGTTGAAAAAGGTGATGTGGTTACTATTTGCCTTCCTAATACTCCTCAATATTTATTTGCAGTATACGGAACGTATATGGCAGGAGGAACAATTTCTGGATGCTCCCCTCTCTTAAGTGATCCGGAAATTATGTATCAGTTGGAGGACTCAAATGCCAAAGCTATTGTTACAATGGATATAATTTATGAGAAGAAACTTTCTAAGTTTTTGGATAAATTACCAAATCTAAAATTAATTGTCCCAACAAATATCTCTGAATTCATGGGTTTTGGAGGATTTAAAGTATTTATGGGTAAATTAGTTAAAAAAATTCCAAAAGGAAAAATGGATCCATGGCCTGGAAAAACCGTGGTTCCATATTTAGAAGCCCTAGAAACTGAGATTGATATTAAA
>JAGXNQ010000028.1 GCA_019894955.1 Promethearchaeota archaeon
GATTGCCCAATATTAACTACTCGATTAGCAAGCCCCCAAGCAAGTGCTTCTTTAGCATTCACAGGACGTCCCGTAAGAATCATATCCATTGCACGACTTAAACCAATTAACCGAGGAAGTCGAACTGTTCCACCATCAATTAAAGGAACACCAAATCGTCGGCAAAAAACACCAAACACCGCATCTTCTTCCACTACCCGCATATCACACCATAGAGCAAGTTCTAAACCACCTGCTACGGCAAATCCTGCTACAGCTGCAATAACCGGTTTAGAAAGTCTCATTCTTGTAGGTCCCATCGGGCCATCTCCATTTATATCTATTCTGTTAGCTTTGTCTGTAGTAATTGCATTTAGGTTTGCACCCGAACAAAAAGTACCATTATCACCCGTGAGCACGGCAACTAACGCTTTATCTTCCTCTTCAAATTCTGTGAAAGCACTCGCTAATTCATTAGCAGTAATTCCATCAACAGCATTTTTAACCTCGGGATTATCAATGATGATTGTAAAAACAGGGAAATCTTTCTCAATTCGAATTGTCATAGAAAAAATATGTCAAATACAAGATAAAACAATTTCTCTTTTCAAAGTATTTTATAAGCAATCATAAATAATGCATATTAGGGGATTATTATGAATGCTCATGAAAGAGTAATTAAAGCTTTGAATCATGAAGTGCCTGATCGAGTTCCACTCTTTTGTCAGGTTCTCATGCCAGAATTTCAGAAGGAACTCCTGAATTATTGGGGAGATTCCTTTATTAAGGAAAGAAGATTTAAGTTATCCTATCGAGATTTTAATTTAGAATATAAACTTGGCTACGATATGGCATGGGGATTTGACTCATTTCCATATTATATTCCTCCTAAATACATGCAGGAACATCCTTTACCAAAATTACCTGATAGCAATAAATATGTCGATTTAAATGGTAAAATATTTCTAAAACAAAGAAATAGAGAATTAGGTGATGCTTTTTATCTTGGAAATTTTATTGATTCTGAAGAAAAAGCAGATTATTTTTATGATACCTATTTTGCGATAGAATGGGAAGAAGCTCCAGATTTTGCAAGGAATATTAACAAAAGATTAAAGAAATTTCCCTCGGAAGAATTCGTACCGTGTTGTCATCTCGATCCGATTTTAGAAGCAATGTGGATGGGGATGGGTTTAGGATTATTAATAAAATTAATAAGAAAAGATAAAGCAAAAATTAAGCGTTACATTGATATGAGGAAAAAAAAACTGATTAATGCTGCTAAATTAAACGCTGAAACCGATTTTGACGTTTTCTTTATTTGTGATGATACAGCCCTGAAAGGAACAACAATGATAAATCCAGTGTATCATCGCGAACTTTTCATCCCAGCCTATAAAGAAGCAATTAAAATATTGAAAAAGGCAGGTAAATATGTATGTTTTCATTCCGATGGATTTACTGAACCTTACTTTGAAGGATTGATTGAAGCTGGTTTTAGTGGAGTTGAGTCATTAGAACCAATGGCAGGCATGAATTTAAAACACTTAAAAGAAACCTACGGAGATAGAATATGCTTAATTGGAAATATTGATGTTTCCCAATTATTGCCTTATGGTACGAAAGATGACGTAATTAATGAAGTTAAAAAGTGCATTAATGATGCCGCTCAAGGAGGAGGATACATGTTAAGCGCGTGTACAGACATTACAAATTCTTGTAAAGTTGAAAATGTTCTAACAATGATTTCAGCAGCGAAAAAATATGGTCAATATTCAAATTAGAATAAAAAATAAAAAATAAAAAAAAATAAGAATCAAAAAGGGTTAAAAACCCAATTCTTTTAGTTTTTGTTTGTTTTCTAACACTTTCTCATGTGTTATGGAATAGAGTTTCCAAAATACAATAGTTGATATTATCATTGCACACATTGGAATAACACCAATGAGAATACGAATTCCTAACAGAACTAAACCTACATCTGCTCCAGATGCTACTAAAGCTGCATAATCTGGAAGTCCAGCATCAAATCCTGTGAAGAAAAATACAGCTGTAATCAACAATTCATCAATAAAAGCAGTGAAAAGTCCTAAAACAGCCCAACCTCCAATCAACAGTCCTTTTTGATTTCGTCCTGTTCTTATAACAAAATCGTCTTGAATATTCGAGAAAATTATAGGAATTTGTATAGCCCATAGGCACCCAAGGGCGAATCCTACAATAAATAATAATATCATAAGATCAATCATTGTTTGAAAGAACGTAACGGGAGCTAATGCTGCACTGAAAACGATACATCCAATTAGATAAAGCTTCCGCGAATCCTTTATTTTTTTTAAGATCCTCAACCAAAAAGGAACTGAAACCATTGCCCCAATGAGAAACACAGCCATAAAGATTGTTATAAAATCAGTACTGTACTGTAATAAAAAGACTACTACATAAACAATCATTCCTGTCAAAATCGTTGTAGCAATTCCAAATCCTGCTATTGATATCCAGAATCCTAGAAAATTTTTATGTTTTAAGACTTCTATAGTACCTTTAATAAATTTCAATCTTTCATAATCAGATGCAAAATATCGATCGATAATTATTTTATCTTCACGAGCTCCTTTTACTAGAAATAGTCCAGCAAAGATCAACGCAATCATAGAAATTATGATAGCCATCATTTGATATGCTGCTTTATCCGTTCCAAATAAGAGTAAAGGGGGTAAGGCTGTACCAAGAGCCATCGCGATCATATCAACTATTCCAAAGAATCCAGCATATTTTCTTCTCTCAAATTCAGTACGAAATTTATCAGCACGCAGGATGCCTCCATGAACATCTGTCAATGTAATAAAAAGCTCATGGAGAAATAAAAAGAACAATAACCACAAAAAAGCTGGCCATGGATTTCCAATTGCATCAGGAGCACTAAAAATGAAGATTATAATGAAACACCAAGGTACAATTCCAGTTAAAATCCATGGAAATCTTCGACCTAACTTTCTCGTCCATTTAAAGTTCCGATCCGTGAGATAACCAATTAGAGGGTCATTGAAAGCCCCCCACACTGTATTTATTGCCGTTGCTAGGAATATCAAAAGAGGATCTAAACCAATTACGGTATGATAGAAAAAGAATAGAAATAATCCTTGAGTTGATACTATAATTGTCCATGTTATCTGATACATGCTAAATGATAAATAGTCTCCAAATGAACGTTGAGACGATTCTTTATCAAATTCTTGTTCACTCATGTTATATATCACTAATTTTTTTTAAAATTTAATTAATTTAATTTTAAAATTAATAAACATTTCTTTAGTATAGAAGTAATCTATTATTTCATACAAATTTGAATATATTTAAGCTTGAAAACCATTTTTGGATTTTAAAAATCTATCTAGATGATGAAGATACTTTTAGATATGAACTAAAAAGCAAAATCACGAATGAAATTTATGCTGATGAAGATTATCATTATCGTCTTTTGACGTCCCGTAAAAAAGGGGGTCGTTATGCTTATTTGTTCAGCGCAAACGCAGAGTATAAAGCAAAGAAGCTTGTATCGAGGAAAATTCATTTTGAAGGAGAAGATACTCTCGTTATTGAAGGTCAATTTGAAGAAACAGAGATATTTCTCTCTCAAAAATTCATTCTTAAAAAAGAAAGTAAATGGTTGGATGAGTATATTACAATTACTAATCGTGGGGGAAAAAGAGTCAAGCTAGGACATGTTAATTTAGGTTTTAAAAAAGCACTTTTTAGGCAATTTTCAGGGTGGAATCATCATTTAGACGAATATACCTTAACTTCTATACCTACACGCCGATTTTATTGTTATGGAGATGATAGAAAAAAGGAATTTTTTACTGCAAATGACCTTATTTTTGGTGCTTGGGTTGATGTTTCAGTTGAAATGCCGGGATTTTGTGATGAAGGTTGGCTATGGGGTAATTCGAAAGGAGGATTACTTACTTGTAATTATAATCCCTCTCAGATGGAGTATTCTCGATTTTTTCGGATACCAAACAAATTACCAGGAAGAGGAGTTGAAGATGTTTATATTATTTTCGGAGGGGTCTATCTTTACGAAGGTAATCCTGAATCAATTACGAACTTAGGCTCTCAAGATAGTTATTCATTTGGTGTATCTAGATATGCCGTTTATGAAGGTGGCTATAAGAATGGTTATTATCTTTACCGAAGTCATCTTGAAGAAAAAGGACATAAATATAAAGAGGATTACGATCCTCCAATTCATTGGGATGAACTCTATAATCTTGGTTGGGCATATGAAAAAGTAGGGTTTTTTGCTGAAAGTTCTGAATTCGAAGTATATACTTTAGAACAATTATATGAAGAAGCAGCCCTCGCGAAGGATGTTGGTGCAGAAAGTTTTTATCTAGATCCAGGATGGAGCACAACTCATGGTTCGGAGATATGGAATGAAGAAAGGTTTGGTTCTTTGAAAGAATTTTCAAAAACCATTCATGAGAAATATGGTTTAAAATTAGCCCTGCATCTAATGATGAATTTTGAGGGAGAAAATGAACCAGATGAGTTTTATATGAGGTCGAAAAAAGGTGTTAGGTTAGTAAGAGATCCATATATTGACTTGTATTGTGTGTGTGCAAATCAATTCTGGGTGACTGAAAAATCGCGCAGATTGTTAGAATTAGCAAAGGATGAAATAGATTTTTTCATGTTTGATTTTACTGACTTTTCGATGTATATGGTAAACGATCTTGGTTGTTTTAGTAAGGATCATGGTCATGAGGTCCCAATGCGAAGGCAAACTCATGCAGAAAACATTTTCAAGGTAATTCAAAACGTAAAAAAGGAATATCCAAACATTATTATTGAAGCACATGATAGAGGTGTAAAGCCTAGACATCCATTATATTTTCAGCATAATCTACCTCATAGTTTTGATGAAAATTGGGGTTTTGAATGCATGTGGAATCCAATGCAGGATTTAATATCAGGTAGGGCTCTTCAATTATTTGAATATAATTTAGCTTATTCAATTCCACTATATTTAATGATTAATGAAAATAGCGACAATGAAAACATGCTGCAATTCTGGTATTATGCTTCTCTAGCAAGACATCTATGTATTGGAGGATTAAATAATAGAGAGGATAGAAAATATAAAAATTTGAAAAATGCGATGATATTGTATAGGAAACTTAAATCATTTTTCACACGTGGTACATTTTATGGCATTAGTCAAAATATTCATCTTCACGTGGACGAAATTGAGAAGTTAGGAGTTATTACTGCATACAATTTAAGTAGCCGAGTAAAAACAATAGAGATTCAATTTGACCATAAGAAGCATGGTTTAGAATATAGTGTTATTGATATCTATAATGGTGTAAATGAGAAAGTTTCCACAATAGAACCATTTCTTGATCAATTTATTGTAGATATTCCTCCATTATCCCCAATCATAGCTATTCTTAGAAAATAAGCACCTTCAAAATTCATTAGGATCAATTTGGACTGTTTTTACATACGTTAATTTAATCACAAGTTTTCATTTTTTCCTTTTTATTAGTATGATTTGAATTAATTTGTTTTTAAAAACTATTATACATTTCATTAATCTAAAGTTATTTTAATGATGAGGAAATGATGGAATATAAACTTGAAAACCCATATTGGATTCTACGAATCATAGAGGATGAAAATAATTACAAGTATGAACTTAAAAGCAAAATAACTAATGAAATATACGCTGATGAGGACTACCATTATCGTCTTTTAACATCTCGAAAAAAAGGGTCTCGATATGCTTATTTATTCAGCGCAAACGCAGAGCATAATGCAAAAACTTTGGTATCAAGAAAAATCTGGAATGAAGGAAATGATACCTTAATTATCGAAGGATATTTTGAAGGAACAGACATAAATCTTTCTCAGAAATTTATTCTAAAAAAGGAAAGTAAATGGTTGGATGAATACAATACAATTATTAATAATAGTAAAAAGAAAGATAGACTAAGTTTAATTAATCTAGGTTTTAAAAAGGCATTATATAAGCAATTTTCCGGCTGGAATGACCATTTGGATGAGTATACATTGATGTCAATACCCACACGTAGATTTTATCGATATGGTGATGACAGAATGAAGGAGTTTTTTACTGCAAATGACCTTGTTTTTGGTGCTTGGGTTGATGTTTCAGTTGAAATGCCGGGATTTTGCGATGAAGGATGGTTATGGGGTAATTCAAATGGAGGTTTACTTACCTGCAATTATAATCTTACTCAGATGGAATATTCTCGATTCTTTCGCACAGCAAATAAATTACCAGGAAGAGGAGTCGAGGATGTATATATTATATTTGGAGGAGTTAATCTTTACAAGGGAAACCCAGAATCAGTTACGAGCCTAGCTCCTAATGAAAGCTACTCGTTTGGTGTATCTAGATATGCTGTTTATGAAGGTGATTATAAACACGGATATTATCTTTACAGAAGTCATCTTGAAGAAAGAGGGCATAAGTTTAAAGGAGATTATAACCCTCCTGTTCACTGGAATGAATTATATAACTTAGGATGGATTTCGGAAAATACTGGTTTTTTTGTTGAAGGTATAGATTTTGAAGTTTATACATTAGAACAATTATATGAAGAAGCAAATTTGGCTAAAGATATCGGTGCAGAATGTTTGTATGTCGATCCAGGCTGGAATACTGCATTAGGTTCTGCAATCTGGAATGAAGAACGATTTGGTCCTCTTAAAGAGTTTTCCGAGACAATTCACAACAAATACGGATTGAAATTAGCTCTGCATCTAATGATGAATTTTGAAGGTAAGGACGCTCCTGAGGAATGGTACCTTAAATCTAAAAAAGGAGTAAAAGTTGTAGCGGATCCATATATTAATCTCTATTCTTTATGTGCAAATGAATTTTGGGTTAAAGAAAAAACTCGAAGAATTCTTGAACTAGCTAAGGAAGGAATAGATTTTTTCATGTTTGATTTTACGGACCAAGCAAATTTCATGGTAGACGATCTCGGTTGTTTTAGTAAGGATCATGGTCATGAGGTCCCCATGCGAAGGCAAACTCATGCAGAAAACATTTTCAAGGTAATTCAAAACGTAAAAAGGGAATACCCCAATATTCTAATAGAAGCTCACGATAGAGGAGTAAAACCAAGACATCCATTATATTTTCAACATAATCTTCCTCACAGTTTTGATGAAAATTGGGGCTTTGAATGCATGTGGAACCCAATGCAGGATTTACTATCGGGTAGAGCAATTCAGCTATTTGAATATAATTTAGCTTATTCTATTCCTCTTTATTTACACATAAATGAAAACAGTGATAATGAGAACTTGCTGCAATTCTGGTGGTATGCTTCTCTTGCGAGACATTTGGGAATTGGAGGTTTAAGTGATAAAAATAGTACTAAATATAAAGCATTAAGAGAAGCAATGACTCTTTACATGAAAATTAAAACTTACTTGACTCGAGGAACGTTTTATGGAATAAATCAAAATATTCATCTTCATGTGGGTGAAGATGATAAACTAGGAGTATTAACAGTTTATAATTTAAGTAGCCGAACTCAAAAAATAGAGATTCTACTTGATCCAATTAGATATAATTTAAATGTTAAAAGTTTAGATATATATGATGGATTAAACCAGAAGCATAAAACAATAAATCTAACTCAAATTTCTGAATCCCGGTTTAAATTTGAACTTGAAATTCCCCCCTTATCTCCTATAATTGGAATATTTAGAAATTAAGTTGCGATTGGATATTTTCTGTATTTTTCAATAGCATCTCTTAAGATCTTTATGTTTTCCCAAGGAGTGGATAAGATATTATGCCCGGGACCCACAAAATACGCTCCGTTGTATCCTGCTGAGTTCACACAACGTTTTACTTCTTGCGCTATTTCAATTGGTGTTCCAAAATTAAGAATCACACTCGAATCTATACCCCCCATAAAAGATATTTTATCTCCCAAAGTTTGTTTTAAATATGCTAAATCGACACCTGCAGTGGGTTCTAGTGCTTGGATGCAATTTAGTCCAGCATCCGCCATGTATGGAAGATTTTTATCGATATATCCACATGAATGCTGAACAATGAACATTCCTCTTTCTTTACATGCACTATATAATTTTTTATAATAAGGGAGGATAAAATTCTTAAAATTTTCAATTGAAAGAATTGAGCTTCCTTTATAGCCTAAATCGTCAAAATAAAACACGATCTCTACGCCAGCTTCATGAAAACGTTTAACAAGTTCTATATTCAATTGAGTATATTCATTTACTACATCGTGTATAAATTTGGGATTTTTTCGCATGTAGTATGCTACCCTACTCATTGTTAATCCCTCAAATAATGATTCATGAATAGATGCAGGTAAAGCTGCTATGGGATATACGTACTTTTCTAAACTTTTAACATAACTATCCCATATTTGAGGTGTATAATTGATTTTGTCATTGACACGTTCTGAAGGTTTGCCAAATTTATCCCAATAAGAATAGAGAATTTCTGGGGTTTTATAATATCCATCGACATACCACAGATAATTCAAACCTGTATCGACTTGGTCCACTAATTTCCAAATTCTTCCGTCAAGTGTACTTAGTAAACAATCAGAATCATAACCAGAAGGAGCACGTGTTGTCCTTTCCTTGAATTTTTTGGGACCCCAAGGATCCATTGCATAACAGTCTACATTCCAATAACGTAATTCTGTTATATCTCCGGCCCAACAATATTTAATTTTTGAAAAATCGTTTTCTATAGAAGTGTAATTTTCTTTGTATTCTTGAGTTTTAAGAAAAGTCTGATAAGACAGGGCAGTTTTTTCAAATCCTAAATAGTGAATTGGTAGCATATCAATATTATCATCTAATTCTAAAGTTCTAATCACACGTTCTCTTTTTGATAGGTTCATAATAAACGCACTGTTTTTATATTAAAATTTTATTGGATACTTTCCATATTTCTTTACAGTATCAACCATGGCTTTTACGTTTTCATATTTACAGGTACTTAAAATATCTGAACCTGCACCTAACACGAACCCACCCCCTTCTGCAGCATCTAAGAGGGCTTGTTTTGTTGCTTCTATTGTAGAATCTACAGAACCATAAGTTAAGACATATGTTGCAGAGATATTTCCAATCAATGAAATTTTTGATCCATATTGTTCTTTTAGAGGTTTGAGCCTCAATCCGGATTCATACTCAAGAGGATCAATACCATCTATTCCAGAATCAATAAGAAACGGTATAGTTTCAGTTAAATCTCCATCTGAATGAATTAATAATTTAGCACCATATTTATGGGCATTATCGGCTAATAGTTTGTACACGGGAGTTACTATTTCATTCCAATGGATAGGATTATAGATAGTACTACCCTTAAATGCCCAATCATCACAAATAAACGCCATATCTATACCTTTTTCAAAAAAACAATTCTGTAATTCTTTTGTTATTTTTCCTAATGCCTTAGCTAGATCTTTAACTAAATTAAAGTGCTTGCGTACCATATAAGCAAATCTGTTCATTCCTATCATAGCCCAAGTCGCAAATGCTACAGATCCTCCCGTTGGAATTATAACTAAATCTTTTTGAAGATAATGTTCTCTTATTTTTTTGAATGATTTAAAATGTATTTCTCCAGCGGGTTCCCAGGTTTTAATGTATGAAATCCATTCTTTTAGTAATTCTGGTGTTTTTAATACACCATCTTGATACCATTCACCATTATAAAATTGAGCCCATTCGTTATAAGAACCTATGTTATATTTTTCCAGAATATCTTCTGGAACTTCAGGTTTTTCATGCGAATGCGTCCTAATTCTGTCTAAATGGTACCATATTGAATCAAATCCCATATAGACTGCTGCATCATACATTGCATGCTTAGCAAGAGGATTAACTGGTTGATTAACAACACTCATCCGTTCTGATACCTTTTTAGTAAAAGGATAATCAAATACTTGTGCTAAGGTAGGAACTCGATCGGCTTCTTCATGTTCTAGTGCTTTAAATATACGTTTATGTGAATTCATTTCAATCATTTCAAGTAGAATTTATTAAAACTCGTAGAATGCAAAATATTTTGTTTTAAATAAAACTTTATGAGTTTCAAAATATATTAATTTTTATGAGATTTGGAATTTCCCCTTTATCACTCGAGCTTGTTATTGATAAAATTCTGAAAGAAAAGGGTTTAGCGGGATTAATTCAATTTAAACTCTCAGAACTAATTGAGGGCGTTGCTAAAGCGGGTTATAAGCACTGCGAGATTATTTTGGATATCTTCCAATTATTTCCAATTCAGATAACAGAGGAAGAAATTCAAAATTTAAAAAATATAAAGCAAGAATATGACATGACATATTCAGCACATTTTCCCTTCATTAGTATTGAACTTGCAAGTCCTAACAAATTCATTCGTGAAGGGAGTGTAAATTCGATTGTAGATTCGTATAATACCTTTATTCAATTAGAAGAAGATATTGATGTCTATGTATTGCACGCCACAGGTGAGTTCATTGCTGATGCAATGGATTTCATAATGGATCCCAATATTTTTCCCGTTGCTACAAGTCTATTCGCAGATTTATCTATTCAGAGTATAAAAGAAATAATCAAGAGAACAGGAATAGATAGAAAGAAAATTGCCATCGAAAATTTCGAGTTTCCATTTGAAACTACAGTCAATATGGTTGAGAAATTGGGTACAAAATTATGTATTGATACGGCACATGTTTTAGGTGGTTTATCAGGAAAAGTGGATTTGGTTGATATTGCGGAAAAGTACTTAGATATCGCGGGAGAAATACATTTACAGGACTACTCTAAAGAAGGGTTGATTGATCATGGTGCTTTAGGTACGGGGAAGAACTTTCCACCAGAGTTTTTAAAGTTACTTCACCAGAGAAATTTTACGGGACCGATTGTTTTTGAGTTACCAAGAAGTGAAGCATTAAAATCTATTGAATATATTAAAAAATTTGTTCCCCAAATAGATTTACCGAATGTTAAAGATCAACCGTTCTATTAAAGGAAATAAAAGAAGTTATTATAAAATTTTCAATTGGTCTTCGAATTGGTCAATTTTAATATCCAATTCTTCAAGTTTTTGTCTTTCTTTTTCAACTAAATCTTTTGGAGCTCGCTCTGAAAATTGACCTTGTAACTTTTTCTCTATTTTGGATTTTTCCAGAGCAGCTTTTTTAAGAAAGCTTTTAATTTTTATTCTTTCCTTTTCAATATCAATCATTCCAGATAGGGAAATAAATGCAGGGATTCCACTGATTACGATTCTTGCTGATTGAGGAGGTGGAACGATTTTATCATTAATTATGAATTTATCCTCGTCAATAAATGCCATCTTAACTAATTGGTGTTTGCTAATCTCAAATAATTCTTTATTATTGGTCTCAATTTGTAGTGGAACTAGCTTTTTTAAAGGGATTCCAAAATCGTGTTTAACCCGTCTCACTTCTCGGACAAAATCAGTCATCAACAGAAAACTTTCTTCTAATTTTGATTCAATGAATGACTCATTAGCTTCAGGCCATTTAGCATACATTATCGTAGGAACGTCTTTAATATTATTTGGGAGAACTTGCCATAGTTTTTCAGTGATAAAAGGCATAACTGGATGCATTAACCTATAAAATGTCTCTAACACGTGAATTAGTATTGTTTTTTGTATGTGTTTATCAGAATAATTATCATCATAAAGAAAAATCTTGCTCATTTCAATATACCAATCACAAAATTCGCCCCAGAAAAAGGATTTAATTATTCGGGTCATTTGCAAATATTCAAAATTATCCATGTGAATCTGAACATCTCGAATCAATGAATTTAACTGGGAAAGTATCCATTTATCAGGGAAATTTAATTTTTCTAACTCAATTTCATCAATTCGATAAATCTTTTCATCAGGATTAATATTATTCAAGACATAGCGAGATGCTTGCCAAATTTTATTGCAATATTTATGAGCAACATCAATGTTTTTTGGATCCAAATTCATATCTAATCCTGGAACGCTTGTTGAGATATTTACATAACGAAGGGAATCTGCTCCAAAATCTTCTATAATTACTAACGGATCATATTGATCTATGTTTTCCATTGATTTGCTTATTTTTTTTCCTTTTTCATCTCGAATCATGCCGTGCAAATAAACGGTATGATATGGAGTTTCTCCTGTAAGCTCGATTCCCATCATCAATTCCCTTGCAACCCAAAAAAACAGAATGTCATAACCCGTTTCTCTGGTATCGGTTGGATAGAAGCGTTTATAATCAGGATGATTAGTATTTGGCCACCCCAACGTTGAATATGGCCATAATCCACTTGAGAACCATGTATCTAACACGTCCTCATCTTGATGAACATTAGAACTATTACATTTTGGACAAGTTGAGATCGACTCCACATCAGGTTTGGGACAAATTTCTTCACCACATTCATCACAATACCACACTGGAATCCTGTGACCCCACCAAAGCTGGCGGGATATACACCAATCGTGTATATTTTCCATCCATTGGAAAAAACGACGTTGTTCTCTTTCAGGAATTATGATTGTTTCACCATTCCGAACGACCTCCATTGCTGGTCCAGCAAGTGGTTTTGTCTTAACAAACCACTGAATAGAAACTCGAGGTTCTATGATAGCATGACATCGTTGACAATGTGGTTCAGCATGATCGTAAGGTTGGATATCAGTAACTAAATTTTCTTTTTCAAGATCTTTTAGTATTGTTTTTCGACATTCAAAACGATCTAAACCTGTATAAGCTTCAACAAAATTTGGGAGAATCTGAGCGTTCTCATCAAATATGTTGATGAATTCTAAATCATGCTTTTTGCCAATTTCAAAATCATTAGGATCGTGAGCAGGAGTTATTTTTAAAGCTCCAGTGCCGAATTCTGGATCCACATATGGATCACTAATTATTGGAACGGGACGACTGACAGCAGGGATTACAGCTTGTTTACCAATATATTGAGCGTATTTAGGATGGGACTTAATTGTAGCCACAGCAGAGTCACCTAATAATGTTTCTGGTCTTGTGGTAGCAACAATAATAAAATCTGTGGCACCTTCTGCCCATTTACCGCTCGCCCAAGGGTATTGGGGCCCTTTCCAGGTTTCATTAATAATTGGATACTTGATATACCATAAGTGCCCTTGTTCATCAATAGCTTCGGTCTCTAAGTCCGATATTGCAGTAACACACCTTCCGGGGCACCAATTAACCATATATTCTCCTCGATATATTAAACCTTTATGATATAATCTGTAGAACGCTTCCCGGACGGCACGTGATAAATTTGGGTCTAGGGTGAAACATTCTCGACTCCAATCACAGCTGATACCCATCCTTTTCGATTGTTCAGTAATTCGAGTGTGATATTTATGTTTCCATTCCCAAACTTTTTCTACAAATTTATCGCGACCTAAATCTTTATGATTTATTCCTTGTTTTAATAGTTCCCTAACAACAACGCTTTGAGTTGCAATTCCAGCGTGATCAGTACCAGGTATATAGAGTGTTTCTTTCTGCCGCATGCGTTCATACCGAGTCATTAAATCCTCAAGTGAAATCACAAGGGCATGACCTGAATGGAGTTGTCCTGTTACATTAGGTAAAGGGATTGTAATGCAAAATCTTTCAGATTTCTCAGTAGCAATTCCCAATTCTTTTGACTTTTCGGGAGCAAAGAAGCCTTCTTCTTCCCACCACTCATATAACTCCTTTTCAATGCTACGATGATCGTAAATTTTAGCTAATTCGTCTGACATTATAATTCCTCGAATAATCATATATAATCCCAGAGTAATCTTAAAAATTTCGGTTTAACGGTGTTAAAATTAATGCATTAGTTCTTGTATAATTCAAATAAAAAGAAAAAAAAAAGTAAAAATAATTAGAAGCCTATTTCAGCCAATTTAGCTTTGTTTTCCATTACTTTCTCTTGGGTTAGAGGATAAAATTTCCAGAAAATTAATGTACCCACCAATATAACTATCGCGGGGATTACTCCAAGAAGTAGACGGATCCCAAACAAAACTAAACCTACATCTGCTCCAGAAGCTACCAAAGCCGTATAATCCGCGAGACCGGCATCAAATCCAGTAGAAATGAATACTATTGTAATTAATGCTTCATCAATAAAAGCAGTCACGAGCGATATCACTGCCCAAGTACCAATAAGAATTCCTTTTTGGTTTTTCCCATTACGCACAATAAAATCATCCTGTACGTTTGAATATAATACTGGTATCCCAATAGTCCACACACTCCCATTACCGATTCCTGCAAAAAACATGATAATCATTAAATCAATATCTGTTTGGAAAAATGTAAGTGGGATAATAAGACAGCATAATATCAAGCTTCCAATAATATATGTTTTCTTATTGTTATTCATTTTCTTTAATACTCTAATCCAAATTGGAATAGAGATTAATGCTCCTCCCAGAAATAGTGCGAGATAGATAATCATCGCATCAGGATCCCTTAAAATGAATGTAACTAAGTATGCAACCATACCTGTCATAATTGTTGTGGCTACAAGAAAGGCAACATATCCAGCATAGAGCGCCATAAAACTTTTCTGCTTAAGAACTAACCATACACCCTTAAACACGTTTACGGATTCATATTCTCTTGAATAATATCTATCAATAATAATCTTATCCTCACGAGCACCCTTAAAGACGAATATTGCACCAAAGATAATCATTATTACTGCAATTATTGCTGCCATAACGGTGTATGATAAGATAGTTTCACCAAAAAAGAAAAGAAGCGGTGGGAGCATCATTCCAAGAATTTGTGCGAGCATATCAAAGAATCCCCAGGATCCCGCATATTTCCTTCTTTCTGTTTCAGTTCGAAATTTATCTGCTCGAAGAATAGAAACATGGATGTCTACAAGAGTTATGAATAAATCAAAAACGAAAAGAGAGAGTATCAACCAGAGCATCACTGGTAAAGGACCTAGCTCAGAAACGGTACCAGGGGGGGCAAAAATCATTATTAGAGATAACGACTGTGGAATAATTCCAATTGCAATCCAAGGAAATCTACGTCCCCATTTCCTCGTCCATTTTAAGTTGCGATCGGTTAGCCAACCGATTAAAGGATCATTGAGACCAGCCCATAGTGTGTTAATAAAAGTAACAACTAATATCAAAAAGGGATCAAGTCCAATTTTAGTATGATAAAAAAAGAACATAAATAAACTCATAGTTGCAGTAGGAATTGTCCAAGTGATATTATAGGTTCCAAAAGTGACATAAGTCCAAAAGGAATGTCTTGAAGTTGTTTCAATTTCAGCCATATAAAATCAATTCATTTTTTTTGTTAAATTGTTAAGAATTTGTTAATTTTTTAAATATTATATATTTCACTTCTGTTTTTTATATAGTTTTATCCTATGAATAATCATTCATTTAATCCAGTGCATCAAAAATATGAAAAATTTAATTAAATTCGCATTCACTACTTATTTTATGGATTTTAAGGAAGATATCGATGAAGCTAAAGAACGAATGAAAGCGTGGTGGGATCATGAAATAGTCGATCGTCCAGTATTTAGTTACTTTTATCCCTCAAAACGAGGAAAAATGGGTGCATTTTTAGATATTATGGGTGAAGATTGGACATTAGCTCGTAATCCCGATGGAATAGAGGAAGCTCTCGATGGTTTTGAACAAAGAGCAGGATTTACCTATTTTGGAGGGGAATCTATTCCATCCTACTTTCCAAATTATGGACCTGGAATAGTAGCAGCATTTTTTGGTGTGAATCCCATTTTTAAGTCAAGTACAGTCTGGTTTAGTCGTCCAACAAAACCAAATGAAATTGTAGAATTGCTTGAGAGTGTTAAACTTAATCAAAATAATGAATGGTATGCTAGATTATTGAAAATCACAGAATATGCAGCAAAAAGAGCAGGAAATCGTTATCTTATTTCTCATTCTGATTTAGGGGGCGTTTTAGATATTCTTTCATCATTTTTAGGTCCAACAAATATAATTCTTACCATGAAAAGAGATCCTCAAATAATCGATACTTGTAGTGCAATTATTTTGGAAAAGCTACTAAAAGTATATGATAAAATGCAGGATGTCATAGAAAAACACTGTGATGGGTGTAATGGGTGGTTAAATGTCTGGTCTAGCAAAAGGTGGGCTCCTTTACAATGTGATTTCAGTGCCATGCTCAATCCTAAATGGTTTAAGCGATTTGTTTTACCTAATTTAATTGCAGAAACCGAGTATTTCGATCATTCAATTTATCACATGGATGGTCCAAATCAGATACCATATTTAGATGATTTTCTTTCAATACCAAATTTAACAGGCATACAATGGGTACCTGGCGCAGGTGAACCACCAATGGGTTCTCCTGAATGGATACCTCTCTATAAAAAGATTCAAGCTGCTGGAAAAAATCTAGTCATTGATACTGCTCCTGAAATAGTCTCATATGTTTACAAAAACCTTAATCATAAAGGATTATATGTTCGTACTTTTTATAGAACGGAGATTATAAAAGATTTCTATTTACCACGTTTTCTAGGAGGAGAGGATGGTATAATTATTAATGAGGCTAGGATCTGGTTGGAAAATCAAGGAAAAAATAAATTATTGAAAGAAGACTTGGAAGAATTTTTGAGACTGAAAAAGTTGGAACTAAATAATAGAGTTCGAAAAGATCTACTAAAGGAAATTAACAGTTCAATGATGGTCAAACAAAATTTCTAAATTTTTTAATTCATTTGTTAAGATTTGAATTTGAAATGTAAGACCAGGTAATTTTGTAATATGATTAACTCCTAAGAATTAATCTTTGATATAAGAAAAGTATCTCTATCTTTTTCTACTTGGAAGTTATGCTAAAATTTCAAAGGATATTTTCTGTATTTTTCGATTGCGGCTCTCATCGCTAAGATATTCTCCCAAGGCATGTTTAAAATGTCATGGGATGGTCCAACTACAAAACCACCACCTTTTCCAGCACTTTTTATAGTATTTCTTACATTTTCTTCAACATCCTTAGGAGTACCAAAAGTTAAAACCCCTGAAGAATCTAATCCTCCCATAAAACATAATCGATCCCCTAAAGATTCTTTTAACCCCGGTAAATCCACACCTGCTGTTGCTTCTAATGATTGTATACAATTAAGCCCTGCATCAACTAAATCCGGTAAATATTGATCACATTTCCCACAAGAATGAAGTACGACTAACACCCCTCTTTTCTTGCATGCATTGTACATTTTTTTGTGATAGGGAAGGATAAATTCTCGAAAAACTTTTAAAGAAAAAAATCCATTGTCCTTATATCCCAAATCATCCCCAAACATAACAATATCAACGCCAACTTCAGCTAAACGTTTAATTATTTCAATATTAACCTTCGTGTACTCATCCATGATTTCATGAATAAAACTGGGATTTTTTCGTATATAATACGCAAAACGAGAAAATGTAATGCCCCCTATCAAAACTTCAGAAGGGTTTATGGGCAAATTTGCCATAGGGTAGAAATAAGGCGCAAGAGCTTCAACAAATCGCTCCCATGTTTGAGAAGAGTACTTAACTCTTTTGTTAATCAATTCTGTTGGCTTTCCATATCTGGACCAATATTCGTGCATGATTTCTGGGGTTTTAAAATGACCTCCAACATACCAAGAATAGTCAAGACCCGTATTTACATTTTTTTCAGTTCTATACAATCTACCATCCATTCTATTTAGACGACAGTTTGGATATTCTGGTGGTGCTTTTTCATACCTTATTTTTATCTTATTTTCTCCAAAGGGATCCATTGCATAGAGATCAACATTCCAAAAGCGTTGTTCTGTAATATAATATTTAATATTAGAAACTTTGTCTTCCACATAAGAACGATAGTTATCCATTTCTCCGGATTCTTTATAAGCTTGGAAAGAACGCCCAGTTTGCTCAAATCCGAAATAATTTATAGGAACCACATCTGGTTCGCCATCAAGCTCAAGAGCTTTAAAAACTCGTTCTCGTTTTGATAAACTCATGATTATCATTATTACTAAGTTTTTTTTTTGAAAATGAATGATAATAATTAGCTTTATTGAAATGGATATTTTTGATTTTAATCATGTCCGAAGAAAATCCTAAACCAAACATAATCATTTTTATACCAGATGAAATGCGTGGGGATTGCATTTCTCTGAGTGGAAGAAGAAATCCTATAATTCATACACCTAATTTTGATGACCTCGCTAAAGATGGAGTAGCTTTTACAAATTGCTTCACTGTAAATCCTGTTTGCGGTCCTTCTAGATGTTGTACTTTTACGGGTCAGTATGTTCACTCCAATGGACACAGAAGTCTCTATCAATTATTACAACCTCATGAAGATAATTTGTTTAAATTTCTAAAAAATAACGGTTATGAAGTTGTTTGGTTAGGAAGAAATGATCTTTTTAATAGAGATGCTATAGATCAAAGCATAACGAAAAGAATAAGACCGAAAATAGGTGCTTGGAAAACTAATCCTTATCCCTTAAATCACCCCATGAGAAAATCTTTTTATTTTGGTCAGAGAACCTTAGAGGAATCAAATGATCCTGATTATCACATCATTCAAAAAGCAATTAAGTATTTAAATTCTGAACATAAAAATCCCTTTTGCTTATACATTGCCTTAAATTTTCCTCATCCACCTTATACGGTTGAAGAGCCTTATTTTTCCATGTATGATAGGGAAACAATTCCTGAACCAATACCATCTAAATTTGATGATAAACCTAAGTTTATGAAACTTATGCACGAAAGGTATGGTTTAGATAATCTAAAAAATGAAGATTTTAAGGAAATCGTTGCTACGTATTATGGAATGATAACACGGGTTGATCATCTTTTTGGTCAACTTATCGATGAGCTAAAACAAATTGGAGAATACGACAACAGCGCAATTTTCATGTCTGCCGATCATGGAGATTATGCTGGTGATTACGGATTAACTGAGAAATGGCCAAACGCTTTCCAAGATTGTTTAGTTAATGTACCTCTGATAATAAAAACTCCAAAATCACAAATAAAAAATAAAATCATAGAGGAATTAGTCCAAACTATTGATATATTTCCTACTGTACTGAATATTGCGAAGATTATAACACCTTATACTCATTTTGGCATAGATTTATTACCTCTGATTAATAATGAAATAGAAACTGTTCGAGAGGTTGTTTTTGCTGAAGGAGGTTATAATCCTCGAGAACCACAGTGTTTTGAACCAGTAATCTCAAACAGTAATACTCCGGGAATTGGAATATACTATGATAAAACTAATATTCCAAATGAAGATAACTCTACAGTTGCCCGTTCAGTTATGATCCGCACTAAATACTGGAAATTAATAATCAGAGATAAGGGTAAAGAAGAATTATACGACCTAATCATTGATCCCAAGGAAACTAATAATCTAATAGATTCTAAAGAACAGAATGGAATTAAACTAAAACTGAAAGAAAAATTGTTACGATGGTATCTACGAACTAGCGACAATGCTAATTGGAAACGAGAAAGGAACGTTTAATTATATCAATCTCAATTCAATTCAGCAAATCCGAGCTCATAAAAATAAAGTGCAATAGATATAAATAGAATCAAAGAGAAATTATATCTCAGAGGACAATAACAATTTTCAAAAATAATGAAGTCAAATTTCTCATCTATTGTTATATTTCTGATCTGTGGTATTTGTTTAACTTCACTTGAAATTTATTTTTTATAAGCTCAAATAAACCAGACCTTTCTCCATATTTATTAATATAATCCTTATACAGTTTTTGAACACTCATTACAGTGAGAAAGGCAAATTAAATATATATATATGACTATAAGAGGTTAGTTAATAAAAAAATCAAAGAAAATTTTTTGACTACGACTAAAAATTAATAGCTCTTTTAAGTTATTCACACCAAGTTATAAAGGATTGAGCATAATTAATAGCTTTTTCCATTTCTTCGGGAAGAATTGGTCCTTCTTGTCCTTCAACTCTGGCAGTTAGTAATTCCGAGTAAGTTTTTTCAATCGCTGATGTGTTATTGATCTTTTCCAAAAATCTCTTCGCATATCCTTGAACTTTATCAGTAGGTAAAGCATGTGTTAAAAATCCAGTTCCGTACTTAATATTTTTACCAGATTTCTTAAGGCAATTGTTTAATTCCTTCATCCATTTTATAGTCTTTTTGTCTCCCATAAACATTCTAACGGCTCCGCCTAAAACGATCACATCAGGTACATCTTCCGCAACTTTCTCAGCAGAGACTTCCTTGACATCAGCTATCTTCACATCATAATTATCAGGGAATTTTCCCTTTAAAGTTTCCGCTAATTTTGTTCCATTTCCAAATCGAGTATCGGTCATTATTTGTACTTTCATATTTATTTAGAAACAAAAATTGAATAATAAACTTTCATAGACCAATTTTTGGCTTAATTTATCTCAAATGAGAGATATTGTTCCAAATGATTTCTTATCTTAGAAAATTTGGACTCAACAAGTTTTATAAATACTTTGTTCTATTCAAATTACATGCCAGCTTTAGCTCATTTTGGTATAGGTCTAGCAGCAAAGCGATTTTTTCCCAAAATCCCCCTATGGGCATTATTAGTAAGTGTAATGTTTCTTGATCTCTTATCTTTTATTTTTATATTCACGTTATGGTCCACTCATGGTCTTTTAATGGCAGTGGTCTGGACTGTGATTGTAATGTGCATTACTATTCTCTTTGGACACTATAAAAATTCCAAGAAACAACAAGATAAAAAGAGGGATTCAACATTATGGGGCATGAAAATCCTACAATTAAGTATTTCAATTGGATTTCTAGTTTTTAGTCACTGGGTTTTAGATTTCATTGGATGGCCGATGAGCGTGGGGGATCCGAATGCTACCGGAACCCCACTCCTCTTCGATGATTCTATTTGGATAGGACTTGGTGTTTATACAACTTGGTTTGGGGCTCTTACAATGGATCTTGGAGTTTTCATTGCTGGACTCGCGATATACCTTCACCATATAAACAAAATCAAAAAGATCAAGATATATGATGAAATCAAAACTGATAACTTTTCCTGATTTTTTCCTTTTTATTTAAAACTAAAATTAGTCTTAAAAATTGTAAAGTAGTTCAATATTATTTTAATTAAATTAAAATAGATTCTCAACAAAATTATAACTAATTAAAAATAACTGAAATGTGATAATATATGAGTGAAAAAGAGAGAATTCATTCACGATTAGGGCATTTTCTATATTCATTAGGGGCAGTACCCTCTGCTCTTCCATACAATATGATTGGTAGTTGGCTATTAACTTTTTACACGTCATACGCTGGACTTTCCCTCATTGAATTCGGACTTCTATTCATGTTTTATGGGATATGGAACGCTATTAATGACCCATTAATTGGATACTACATGGATAAATTGAAACCAAAGAGAGGGCGGCGCGTGCCATGGATAATCTATGGAACGATACCCATGACGTTAGGTTTTATAGGCTTATGGATGGTTCCATTTAGTGAAACGGGCTTAGTCTTTCTTTACGGCTTTATAATGCTGTTTTTATTCGATACGGGATTTACAATAGTTATGACCGCCTGGGGCGCTTTATATACTGAAATGTATGAAGAAGAGAGCGAAAGAGCTACAGTTGTAGCAATGAAAGATACGGTTGCATTTTTATCGTCTATGATTGGAGTCATGATTCCTTCGATGATCGCTGCTGCATTAGGTAGTTGGGCAATAGCAGGAGTTATTATGGGCATCATTATTCCAATTACAATGTATCTCTCGCTTCTTGGAATAAAAGAGAGGAAAGAATTCCAAATAGATGAACCATTACCTATATTTCAGGCATTTAAAGAATCACTTTCGAACAAACCATTCGTTATTGGATCACTAACATATGCTTTTCTTGATTTTTGTTTTGGTTTTACTTTAATGATTCTACCTCTTTACGCAAAATTTATTCTCAATATGGAGGAAGGAATGGCAGGTTTTGCGATGATTGGAGTAGCACTAGGTATTCTTGGTGGTGTACCATTATGGTGGAAAATTTATGGAAAAAAAGGTCCAAAGTATGGATTAACTCTCTCAATGATTATATTTTGTATTGGGATGATCCCTCTTTTTCTAGCAGGAGATTTTATTAGTTTAACAATTATTGGCCTTTTTCCTGGAATTGGAATTAGTGGAGTATTAATGACTGAGCCAGTAATTTCGGCATCAATAGATTATGATGAAATAAAAACAGGAAAAAGACGAGAAGCAACATATGGTGGAATTGGAGCCTTTATTGCAAGATTATCAATGATTCTTTCTGCCGTAGCCTTAATAATGGTACAACTAATTAGTGGATTTGATCCAGAATTAGAAACTCAGACATCTGGAGCATTGATTGGGTTAAGACTTTCAATTTCAATAGTACCTGCTATTGGACTTTTAATTGGAATAGTAATTTTTAAATTCTTCCCTCTGAATTACAAAAAATTCACTGAGCAACAAGAGAAGCTAAAAGTACTTCATGAAGAACGATTGAGAAAAGTAGAGTGAATACACTCAAAACTTTTTTATTTTTCTATTTTTGATTTAATGTGAATAAAGAGAAGTAAAAAAGAATTGACTTAATTACAGAAGATTACACTATTCCAATTCAGTATATTTCAAACAAAATATGTTTATTTTAGCATGTTCCAGTTATTAGCACTGTAATCATAACCCCATGTATCACCCATGCAAACATCTGGGAACCTAAAGCCCCCGAAAACGATAGTTTGTTTCCTCTCAGGTTCATATACAAGCATAATATGAAAACGATTTGTAGGATGTGAAGTTGATATAATTTCGGTCCATTGGTTATTAGTTGGATCAAATACCCACGTATCATCTAAGGCTTCTCCGATCCCTCCAGAATTACGTCCCCCATAAAGAATCATCTTTTGAGCACTTTCATCATAAGCTAAACCTTCCCAATATCGGTTTGATGGCTTACTTACCATATTTAATTCAATCCAAGAATTGTTGGAGGAATAATAAACCCATGTATCGTCCATAATAATAGAGGTACGACCTCCAAACATGAATCCTCTTTGATTCAATGGATCATAAACCATCGGAGCACCATATCGTCCCGTTGGTTTAATTATAGGATTTAAATTTGTCCAATTATTGGTTGCGTAATCATATTCCCAAGTATCATC
>JAGXNQ010000029.1:0-19650 GCA_019894955.1 Promethearchaeota archaeon
GGTGAAAACATAGACTTACCCGTTAATTCTCCAATGACATTATATAAGAACAATCTGCCCTTTCTATTCTTGAATACTTCTGAATGTATAGGTAATAAGATCATTTCTGAAGAGTTGATAGACGATGATATAATTGTTGAAGACAATATCGTTCAAATAAAAGAAGGCGAACCAAAAATCACTTTCGAAGATGCATTACAACCTAAAGAGCATATTGAAGTAAGAACAAGATATGATCACATCTCTCGCAAGATTAATATCGAGAATAAACTTAATAATCCGATTAATTTGGATCTCGATTTCAAACAGACTAAAGACATCATGTTTGTTAGTTCTCAGCCTGAGCCTTCAGAGATTGAGGAACCAAATCATATCTACCAAATTAATATCCCTCCAGAATCAAACGCTAAGGTCACTTTAGAACTTCAAGCGAAAATAGTGACTCGGGTAACGAAAATTAAACCTGAATATGTTAAAAAACTCAAACAATAATTTCATCTTTTTTTTTACTCTAAAATATCATATCTATTAAAAATTTTAATCAAAAGTATTACTAACCATCTTAATTTCGAAGGCGTTCTGCTAAAAATAGTATTAAATGATGCGACATTGCTATTTTCCTTTGAATGTAAACCTTTCTCAAAATCTGGATAATTGAGACCACCCGTTAACTTCGGGGGTTTTCCAAAACTTTTCACTTTCTTCCAACCCTGAGAACGATCTTTCGAAGCTACCCATGATTTATCCGTTTTAATTTGATAAATCTCTCCAGAATTAAATTTAATTTCTCCATATAAATTAACCATTCCCATTCCACCAATATAATCGGTGTTTTTTAAGATTATTGTGTTATCTCCTCTCTGTAAATCTGCTTTTATATCAAAAAGTTGTATATTATTTTCAAGTACGACATAATTGAGTGTATGACGTGTAATTACATTACCTATAAAAGATTCATTGATGTAGACTTCACAAAAAGTTCCACCTATGACTTGAATATAGGCACTCTGAATCTCTTCTTCTATTTTTACGTTTTGTTTAAAGAAATTAGTATTAGGAGATTTAGATCTTGTTTCTTTTGCATATATTGACTCACTAGGTATATTCGAATCCTTCCAATCTAAACTCTTTTTTAAATCTTGTATCTTTTCTTCATAGAATTGCATTAACCAAAGATATTGTTGTTTTATTGAATTAAATCCATTCGGTTTTGCCATTCTCATCCATAATTGTTCGTACTCCTCCAATAAATTCTTTAACTCGTCCCGAATGTTTTTTATTTCTTCTATGATAATACTTTTATATTTTGATTTTGAACGTTTAGCGGAAAATTTAACTAATTTCTTGGAATTTATTCTTTTTATGCAGTAAAACCGCATGTGCTTCAAAATAAATATAAGAGATTGGATAAGTAATTGATTTTCTTGTAGATTTCTACCACTATCTTCACAAATCTGAATCATAGTATCTAATTCTTTAATTAACTTATCAAATTGACTTGATTTTATATTCTTTTTATATTTTTTAGTATTCTTGTTATAAGGATGGCTAAAAAAATGATTGTAATAAAAAGTAGGTTTTACTAGTAATTTTTTCTTATCTTGAAATATTCGAATTTTGTTGAATATTCCTAGAATTTCATTATGTTCGTTTCCAAAGAGATGAAAAAAAGCTCCTTGCCAAAAATTTAATAAATTGATCGGATTTTTTGGATTCCAACTTGCTTCTGCTGAATATATAAACCCAAAAATTCGATTTTCTCTTAATTCTTTATTCTTATAATCTCCCCAACTTGAGGTAACTACTCCTTCAATTCCCTTTGAGTATCCAAATGTAACCAAATTGCTGATATTTTTTTCAAAATTAGTGATCGTGGGAAAAATTCGATTATAATCCCAAATTGAAGGACATACTAAGACAGGAAATTTATATTTACGTATTGTATCAATAATAGGATGTTTATCTTTAAGGTTATAGTTCCAATACATAACTATCATATCTTTAGGTAAATGTTTCAATACTTCTTCATATTTATACAAAATGTCATGATAAATGATGATCTTTTCATATCCATGCTTTTTGGCAATGGCATATACTTTTTTGTAATGCCGAATATAAGCTTCTCCTTTGCCAATATTGGAAATATAATTCTTAGATGCTCCCTTTCCCACGTCCCAACTTTCATCAGCAGCCATGTGGAAATATTTTGAAGTAAAAACTTCGCTTAATTCCGCTATCATTTCATTTAATAAATCATAAATTTCATCGTTTGCGAGGTTTAAGCTATTGGAAGCAGGAAATTCTCCATATTTCCAATATTTTTCGTTATGTAATATATTTTCCCAATGCCCTATTATTTGAAATATTGGTATTATCTCAACAAATCGTTCACTTGCGAATTCGACTAACTCTTTAATTTCCTCTTTTGAATATGCGCCTCTACCTTTCCCAATCTCGTCGTGATTTTTAAATTGGAACATATCTTGCATATAGACAAGATAGTATTGATTTATTTTGAAATGACTCAAAACTTGAACAAATTTTTTCAAATTTTGTATGGTTGGTGCCTGTCCACGTGAAATATCATCAGAGATTCCACGAATTTGTAATAAAGGATAATCTATAATGATGAATTGATCAATAATAAGTTTATTTTGATGAGAATTTAAAGCTTGGATGAGAGTTTGCGTAGCGTAAAAAAGTCCTTGTAAGCATTCCGCTTTAATTAAGAGGGTTGAATTCATAGAAATTATTAGAAATCCTTGCTCTTTCATATTTTTTATATTCATTAGCTTTTCCAAATTGAGGTTTGGAAACTCTCTCGAACAGATGGTTAGTGGATCCTCGATCATATTTATATTTTTTATATCATTAATAATCTTTACATCTAACTTTCGTTCTAAACCAAAAGAAAGTAACTTTTCCTGTAATTGATTTAAGATAAATGAGTGATTTTCAGGAATATCTGAATATATTGAAGATTCTTCCACAATTTGGTACTTATTTTCACCTATTCGTTTAAAATGTCTAGGTAGGGGAAGAAAATTTAATTCTTCTCTAAAGTTATCAATATTGAAAAGTTTCTCTAAGTAGATAAACATAATATGAAATATTGAAAGGGCTAAAATAAGGATTTGGAGTTTTATCTAATCAATTGATTCATCAATTAATATCACAAAATTACTTCCTTTAGAATGGTTACCTTTTATTTTATCCTCTACCCAAATTTGACCATCGTACTTTTCAATTAATTTTTTAACTAAGGATAAACCTAACCCCAATCTATTGGAACTCTTAGATTCAACTGTACCTCTTTGAAAAATCGTTGTTTTCTGAGAATCTGGTATTCCTAATCCATTATCAACAAACTGAATTTGAATAATTGGTTTACCATTTTTCTCTTTCTTGTTAACAACAACATCAATTTCTGCAATTTTACTCTTATTATGTTTAACAGCGTTATAAATGACATTTTGGAATACATCTAGTAATAAATCATTTGCTTTTACAAAAATATCCTCAGAAGGAGAATTTAATTGGAAATTGAAATTTCTTTTTGGATAATTTTTACGGACTTCTTTAACTGCCTTTCGTATAACATCGCACGTGTTTAGGGGAAATAGATTCCTCTCTCTATCATCAATGGATGAGATTTTTCTTATGTTTGATACTAAATTTGCCCCACGAGTTACTTGATTTTCAATGATGTCGTAAAGCTTTTCTAATTCGGATTGATCATTTTCTCGCATGCGACATAATTCTACTGACGATAATATACCTTGCAAGATATTGCTAACATCATGGGCAAATACATCTTTATAAAATTCTGCCCTATTGTATGCTTCTCGATAATTTTTCTCAGAATGCTTCAAAGCTGTCTCCGCTTCTATCCTTTTTGATATATCTTCATAAGTACATAATATTCCAACAACGTCACCTTTAGAACTGTGTAATGGGATTTTGTTAGTGTCCAACCAGGCTTGTTTGCCATCAGCTTGTAATTGTGGTTCTATAATATGATATTCAGATTTATCGGTATCCATTACTAATTGATCAATTTCATAAAAAGATTCTGATTCGCTTATCTTCCAAGGAAGTTCATAATCAGATTTCCCGATAATTATCGCGGGGTCATCTAATCCAGCAACTCTTGCAAAATTTTGATTACATCCTAGATATATTGAATTAATATCTTTCCATGAGATTAATTGAGGAATATTATCCATTACGAGTTGAAACATTCGTTTACTCTCTTTAAGATTTTTTTCAATCGTTTTCTGATCAGTGATATCTCTCATAATCCCAAGTAGAATATCCAGACTTCCCTCTTCACCTTGAATTATGCTTAAACTTAATTCTCCTATAAAAATTGCACCATTTTTTTTCAAGAATTTAAATTCTTCCATTTTTAAGAATTTATTTTCTCTTATTTTGCTAAGTTGCTTTAAAAAGGCGTTCTTATCTTCTCCAACGATGTAATCAATCAGAAACTTCCCTATAAAACTTTTTGTGTCTGCTTCACCAAATAAAAGAAAAAAATTATCAGAAACTTCAATTATTTTTCCTTCTAAATCCAAAATTAAAACAAAATCGGGATAATTCTTCATCAAGTTGTCATAGAGAATTTCTTTAATCTTATCGTCAGTAATGTGCTTCATATTATCATCAAAAATATTCAATTGCGAATATTAAAAGTGATTAATTTCAATATAAATTCTATAATAACGTAAATTGAATTAATAAAATCTTTTGCTCAATAATACATGGATAAATTCATTTATTATTTCTTTTTTCTTTAAGTTGTTTCTCAATAAGAGTTATTAATTCTTGCTCAGTTAAATCTTTTTCAACTATAGTCTTATATCCTTTATTTAAGCGATTTTTAAACCATTTAGGCATTAACCAAGCTAATCCAAAGCCAATAGAAAAAATCACCGCAAGAATAGCCATTGCTCCGAATACCGCTAAGCTAATAGGATTACTAGGATCTCCCCAAGTAATACCCTTGGGCTGGAAAAATTCAGGAATATTGTTAAAACTGATGATAAAAGAAAAAATAGCAATTAATTTATATCTAATTTTTATCCATGGCTGAATATCTTCATTTTTAAGTTTTTTATAGGAAGAATAGGATGCCCAAGCCATCCAATTGAAGACAATCATTGTATAGGGGACATCTAAAGAAACTCTCAAATAATAAATATTAGATACTCCTCCAAGACTGGCAAAAATTATAATTAATTGAATTAAACCTAAACAAATTACACTAAACAGAATATAAAGTCCAATTTTTTTCCGATTCTTATAAAATGTTAAGTTTGTAAAAACCGTAGTAGAAGTAAAAGAGATAAAAACAAAAATCTCTTGAAAACTTCCATTTAAATTAAACACGAAATTACCTATAAATCCAAGACTTAGGGAAATAAAACCTATTCCAATAATTATCAAGTTGATTAATTTATTATTTATACCTTTTATCACGAAAAAAATACCCTCTACAATTAAAACCCCAACAAATATGATTAAAAAACTTAAAAACACTAAATATAGTATACTCATTTTCTCATACTCCTGCAATTGTTATTAATGATTGATTTGAGTTTAATTCATCCAGTAAATTTTTTAACACTTCTTCAAAATGCGGTATATTTAAATCAAGAAGTCGTTTTTTAAGAGAATTATTTATGACTTCGACTAATTTCTCATAATTTAATTGATTTATTGGATGAAATGGTCCTAATTCATCCTTTATTGCCAACTTAATTAATCCCCGACCCGCTGGAAGACTTAAATCGATACTCTCAGATAATTTGTTTCCAAGATATTTGATGATTTCCATAACTAGATATTGTTATCGATGAATATAATCAATTTATATAATAATTCAAACAGTTTTTTTGTTTAACATCTAATTCTTATATAAGAACTAGTCATGATATTTGTTAATAAGTCTTAGTAAATAGGAAAATGTAACTCAACATTAACTAAATAAGTTTTTAAAACTTATTTTTTTATTCTTATTTGGCGTAAACACATTATGAGTAAAACTAAATTGATTAAAAAGAAGAATTTCCGAGGATATTACTTCCCTACTGATGCTATTTCGATCTCAATTACTAGTATATTTGCTGCTATAGCGTGTGTTTTAACGATGACAATACAGATTCCCATCCCCGCTACGGGAGGATACATAAATATTGGAGATTTAGGTGTGATGCTAGCGGGTTTAATTTTTGGACCTGTTATTGGACTGATATCTGGAGGAGTTGGTTCAGCATTAGCTGATATTTTTACCGGTTATCCTGGCTGGTCTATCTGGACCTTTTTAATTAAAGGTTTAGAAGGTTTTGTGGTTGGATTAATATCAAATCCTCGCATCTTTCATGAAAAACGTTCATATAAAGATATATTAGCAGTAATTGCGGGTGGTCTGTTAATGGTATTTGGTTATTTCATTGTTGAGTTATTAGTGCTTAATTTTGGAATTGTAGCTTCTTTAAGTGAAGTGCCTGGAAATTTCTTTCAGTTCATATTTGGAGCGATTGGGTCAATATTCCTGATAGTGATATTAAGAATTAGCATTTTAAACGCTAATCCTCAAACATTCGAGAGAATATTTATTATTGAAGATAGAAGAAAACCCACATAATTTTTTACGATGCATCGTAAAATTTATATTTAATATTCTCCATTATGTTATTAATCTCAATTAATTACATTTAGGGATGTAGATATTCTTCTTTGGATATTATTATTTAGCATTTTAGGAAGTGTTGGAGCTATAGTAACTGCAGCAACATTCACCCTTCTAAGTGAGCGTGTACAAAAGTTATCTATCACTATTTTAATTTCATATGCCACGGGAACGTTACTTACTGCTGCTTTATTAGGGTTAATCCCGGAAGCTATAGAATCTTCAGGAGGAGAACCACATGTAATAATGTTTGTAGTTTTGGGAGGTATTATTTTTTTCTTTTTTCTAGAGAAAATTATCATATGGCGCAACTGTCTAAATGAAGATTGTGAAGTACATAGTGCAGCTGGTCCTATAGTATTAGTAGGAGATGCGTTTCACAATTTCACTGATGGAATTGTAATAGCTGCAGCATTTTTAACTAATTTTTATGTTGGAATTGCCGCTGGGATATCAATTTTAATCCATGAAATCCCTCAAGAAACAGGAGACTTCGGTATTCTTCTTCATGGCGGTTTCTCAAAAAAAAAAGCTTTCATTTATAATCTTTTATCAAGTAGTACTACAATACCGGCAGCTATTTTTAGTTATTTCATCCTTGATATTGTCACAGAACTAATCCCCTTGTTTTTAGCATTTTCTGCAGCAAGTTTTATTTATATTGCTCTTTCCGATCTAACTCCCGAACTACACAATCAAACAAATATAAAACAAGGTATCAGACAATTATTATTAGTTTTAGCTGGAGTCATAACCATGGTCCTTATTATCATTTTAAATACTCATCAACATTAATGTGAGAATCTTGTTAGAAGTTGAATATTCAATAATTAGGAGTTTAAATCGGTCAAAAACACCGATGAAAGTAGGTCAAATTGCTTCACTCATGGATAAACCACATTCAACTATCGGAAGTTGCGTCAAAAAGCTGCAAAAATATGGATATATAGAATATCAGCGATATAGTGACGTTAGACTTTCGCTCAAGGGTAGAAATTTAGCCGTTGAACTTGAACGACATGCTAGATTACTAGAAATCTTGTTATGCAATGCTCTTGATATGACTCCCCAAGAAGCACATGAAGAAAGCAAGAAATTTAATTTACTTCTCTCTTGTTCCATTGTAAACAAAATCTGTGAGAAATATGACCATCCTAAATTTTGCCCTTGTGGAGAAGAAATTAAAAATTCTTCAAACTGTTATTGTGAACATTTAAACAAATAGCTCATGGTTCGATTTGGATAATTTTTTTATCCCTAAAAGAATCCGAATATGCTATTAAAATATAGGATTATAATAATAACAATAATAATCATTATTAATCCTTCGAAGAGAGCCTGATTCTATAAATATAGGTAAAGGGAAAAAGTGACAAAACCCTAATTTTTATTTTTTACAGATTATTGTTAACTTTAATTAATTTTATTTTAATTAAAATCTAAATCTAATTGATTATGCGTCCTGATATTATTTGTTTAGGAGAAATGTTAGTAGAAATTATGAGGGTTGAAAAAGATATTACTCATGGTACGATAGGAGCTATCTATAAGGGGCCTTTTCCAAGTGGAGCTCCTGCAATTTTTATAGATTCTGCTGCTAGAATGGCAAAAACGTTAAATCTTACTACAGGTTTTATTGGTGTAGTGGGAAATGATGAGTTTGGCGAAAGTATTATTAAGAAACTTAAATACGACGGAGTTGATACCTCTTGTATCAGAGTAGATCAATCAAAAACAACGGGGATAGCTTTTAATCAATATAATTCAGATAGTTCAAGAAAGTTCATTTTTGCTGCTGGAGCTGCAGGTGAAACCTCTCCCGAGGACGTTAAAGAAGATTATTTTTCTAATATTAAAGCACTCCATATTACGGGTTCTGCTCTTTCAATAAGCGAATCTTCGAGAGAAGCTTGTTACAAAGCTATTAGAATAACTCGAAAAGTAAATCCAAAAGCAATTATTTCATTTGATCCTAACCTAAGACCTGAAATGCTTGACATCAAAATTATATTGGAGATTTCTAAACCTGTTTTAGATGAAACTGACATTTTATTTCCAAGCGGAGAAGAAGCTGAGATGTTGGCAGGGATAAGAGGTGAAAAAGAAGCCTGTTTAAAACTATTAGAAAAGAACCCCAAAATTGTCGTTTTAAAACAAGGAAAAAAAGGAGCCTCTATCTTTATTGAAGATCAAATGAAAGAAATTCATATACCTGCGTTTAAAGTTGATGAGAGGGATCCAACTGGAGCAGGAGATTCTTTTGGAGGCGCTTTTATTGTAGGATATTTACAAGGATGGAGTTTAGAATATGTATTAAAATTTGCTAATGCAACAGGTGCTTTGAAAGTCAAACATTTTGGACCAATGAGCAAAGATTCGTATGCTGAAGTTATTTCACTAATCAATTGAAAATTTATTTCAAATGTAATGAATAAATATCCACTTTACATATTTGATTATCTAAAATTGATACATAACGAAATCCCGGTGGTTGAAATTTATAACTTGCCGAAAGTGGTCCAAGAGCCTGTGTTTGGAAGATAAATGGTTTATTAACATCAAACCAAATCTGCAAATTTTTCGGATCCTTTATATCTTTAAACTTATCTCTATAACAGGAAGAATAGATTTCACAAGGAACAGTTATATATAAGGGGAGTAACCAAAATCCATGATTTATAATCTCATTTTCTTGAGTTTCCTTTAATCTATATTCTTTTAATGTATGAGTATGACCACAAAGAACCATATCTACTTTCCTCCTAATGATCTTATCTGATCCCGTAAGGATTTTCAAAAGCGTAGCCCAATGATACATGACAGTCTGGTACTTGAAATTCAAAATTCGGTCGATTCTTCCTGTTTCATTGAATTTCTTTAAATTTTCTTCAAAAAAGTCAGACCATTCAATTACTCTATTTTTAATTTTTAATTTTTTCTTATAGGTTTTCTTTTTATTAGAACTAATATTAGGGGAAACTGGTGGAGCATGCATGAGAATGATGATCTTTTCATCATGTGATAATTGTATATATGCTCTTAAGAGTTCTATTTGATAATCTTTAAATCCTTTCGTACTAGGACCTCCTTTCAATAAATCATGAATATCAGCAACAGAATCATGACCCGTATCTAAAAATATAAAATTGTAATTCCCACCAATATTAAGTTTATAATTCAGATTTGGATTTATATATCTAAAATAATCCTTAAGCGTTTTATCTTTAGAATTAAATGCAAGGTAGTAATCACGTAATTTAATATCATCATATCCATTAATATCTGAACGAGTAAGACCAAATTTATTATGGAATCCCAAAAATCTTAGACCATAATGACCCATATGAAAATCATGATTTCCTGCTATAGTGAAAATAGGAACTAGAATTTCATTTTTATTAATACACTCTTCGTCTTTTCCTAAGAATGGATGTTTTGCCATTCCTTTATTGAGTCCCAGTAGAATATTAACAAAAACTTCAAAATTATTCTTATATGATTTATTTCCTTTTGCAATCTTTACATAATCAACAATATCTCCAGTTAAAATAACGAAATCACATTCATCATTTGAAACTTTTTGATTAACAAAATTTATTAATTTCCTTAGTTGATAGTTAAAATTGTATTTCGCATATTTTAAATCCTTATATCTAGCGTCTTGAAATTCCTCCCTAAATTCAAAATCACGTTCTAAAACAAATGTATCTACTTTCTCTATTTTTTTTTTATTATTTTTGCATCGAGATATTTCATTTCTTTTCTTATCTCTAACAAAATTGATTATGAAGTCATTTCTTCTTGCAATATGAAGGTCTGTGGCATGTATAAATTTGAAATTTGCCCAATCTTTATTAAACATCGCCAAACTATGATAATTAATCTTTGATTCGCTCATATTTGGTATATCATGAACAATATCGAATAAGATAACTTTTTTATTGGATTTATTTAGAATCTGGATAATATTATTAATTATTGGAATTGGAATTTCATACATAATCTCAAAAAGAGCATCTCTTTTTCCAAAAATGCCCTTAACATTTAAAGCTGTTTTATATATATCCATTGCAATACAATTCTCTTCAGTTAATAATGGTTGATCTTCTAAATCAATTTTATCGATCTGTTTTATTTCAATCGCTCTTAAGGGGTATTTCTCACCTCTTCTTTCCGAAAAATTACCTTGATCCTTTAAAATAGGTTGAATAAACAAATTAGAATGAAATTGCTCTAATACTCGTTCGACAGAATGAGATTTCATTGCAACAACCATAGCACTAAATGTAATTTTTTTTTCTCCATGAGAAGTAAAATCTTCAGCAAGGTTGATCAGTGTAGGTTGCCCTATGTTTGGTTTAATAATGATTGGGAATGTTCCTGTGGATAAATCTAAAAAAGTATCTATCTCCATGTTAGGATAAGTTCTCTTTTTAATTAATATAAATTGAATTTTTTAGTTAAAGTAATTTATTGTTTAGACCTATTGATCTTATACGCTAATAATTATTAAATGAATTAACATGGAAAAATTATATCTACCAGACTTCAATTGCATATTCGGACAAAAATTTGCTAATCCTTTTCTTTATAATCAAGTAGATACAATGATTTGGCCCATTTTAAATGACATGGATGCCTCAAAATCTTTAGAATCTCTCTTAGAGCTTAAGAACTCACAAGATAAACCATATTTCTATCGACGTAAACTTAATTTAGATGATCTCCGAATTGAACTAAATTGTTCAGGTATAGGAAAAGCACTTGTGCAAGCAATGGCTTTAGGGCGAGAATATGGAATTGATAATAATGATGTTATAAATATGGTTAAACAAGATCCTAATTTATTTTCCGGAATTTTATCATTCGACTTATCAGATCCTTCTTTAAATTCAGAACTGATTTCAGAAATAAGGAATTTTTCATCTAAAATCCCAATCTGTGGTATCGCTCTGTATCCTTCATTCACAAGACAAAATCTAAATGATGAAGAAAATCAAAGTTTTAACTCGTTAATAAAATATTGCCTTGATAATAATTTATTTATAAAAATTGATGTCGGAAACTCATATCTTCCTAAAAATTTTCCTAAATATACATCCGTTGAGTCAGTGAAAGAATTCCTTTCTAAAAATCAAAGCATTCCCATTGTATTGAGTGGATTGGATATATCAGGTGATTTTTCATTATACTATCAATTGCTAAAATATTATAATAACCTATGGATTGAAATAGATCCTCGTTCATTTGGCGGAATGACACCTACAGATTCATTTCTTCAAATTTTTAATATAAAGGGATTTATCCAAAATACTTGGCACAGATTAATAATCGGAAGTGCAACACCTACCCTCGAATCTTCTCAGATAGTGAGAGGTTTTCTAGAAGCTACTGAGATACTTCCTTTTGCTCAGAAATGTATATTAAGAACCTGGGCATTTCGTAACATCAATCGATTAAATGAAAATGTATTTAAACCAACAAGTAACATTAATTTGAGCCTTTATAATCCTATTATTAATCATGAAATTACTCAAACAAGTGAAAATAGCTGTGAAGTGAATATCACGTATGAAATCACTCTACGTAGTTATAGCATTACTCAGTTGATATTCTTAACAACCTTAATTAAGGAACTTTTTATTAAAGCAAATGGAAATTATCCAGACTTAAAGAATGGAGAGATATTTCTAAGATCATTTCATACTACCACCAGTTTTATCATTAATGAACATGAATTTGGAAATTATCTTGATTTACACTACAAATTTGCTGAAATATCAAAACAAGAAAGCTCTCAATATTTACATACCGTACGTGCATTGGAAAACCGTGCAGATTTCAATCATTATGATCATGAATTAGCCTCAACATTTGGGTCAAGAGATTTAACTATTCCAATTATCAATAATGAATTAGCTATAGGTAGCCGAGAGAATTTTTACGTATTAACTACTTTTGGACCAAGAACATTTAAAATCCTCATTAAGATTAGATTTAGAAAATAATAAAAAGATGACTTCAATAAGCTCAGCAAATAACATAAAAGAAAGGACAACTGAGTTTTGCTCTAAGTTACAAAAAAAATCTCCCAATAAATTTATCGAAAAAGAACTTTTCTCAGAGATTATTGCAGAATTTATCCGACAAGAATATGATCTCATCCCTTCTAAAGAAAGAATTGGAAAGGGCGCAGTCTATATTTCAAAATACATAGCAAAAGCACTTTTTCAATTTTTACATAAAAATTCCTTATATGGTATTGAGGATTATTATCAATTTGGAAAAGTAGCCTTTCAATCAGGTGAAATAACAGATAATTCACATTTGCAACATTTTGCTCTGTTATTTCTTGCAGAATATATATATAATTATCCCGAACATTTTGATTCTATTCTAAATGATGTTTTATCTTATGCTAATAATGATAAATGGGAGATACGAGAAAGCACAGCATATATTATTATTTCGGCGATGAGAAAAATACCTAGTCATACATTAGAAATATTGACTAAATTAATTTCAAACCAAAATGAAAATATCAGAAGATTGGTAACTGAAAGCCTAAGACCAAGTTCAACTTTAAAGTGGTTAAGGGATCCACTAAAAAATGATCAAATTCTTGATTTATTGACATTATTAAATAAAGATCCTTCAATTTATGTTAGGAAATCTGTTGGAAATAATCTTAAAGATTTATCAAAATATATGCCTTATAAAATTTTAAAATTAATGATGGATTGGATAGAAATTTCCAATATAAAAGTTCACGACGATTTAGCGTCTGAGATTGGAATGTCTCAAGAACAAAAGAGGTTATTATGGACAATAAAGCATGCTCTAAGATGGTTAAAAAAAAATAATCCAGAATTTCATCCCAAAATTAAAAATATCTTAGGAAATAATTATATTTTATATTTTGATGAAAAAAGGAATAGATTAGCTAAACCTTTTTAAATCTATTATATTTACAATTAAATAAATAAATTATTAATTTGCATTCCATAATCAGACTAATAATTTACTAACAATTACAAATTCAAGTTCAGTATATTAATTAAAATTCTAGAGAAAAAAAAACTTCCAGAGATAACTCATTTATAAACTTATGTTTCCAGACCTCTTCCATATTCATCGATACTGAAGAAAACTTAAAAGTTTAAATATGTAGAAAGCGTATAAATCATAAGGAATTTACTAGATGGTTGAGATGGTATTTTATTTGTATCAATATTTGTTTGAACATAATCATTTTGATATTTCCTATTTAAATAAAAATTAACTTTTAAAAGTTAAACTTGATTTTTAACTAACTAAAAACAAAATAAATTCGAGATCCAAAACCGATACTATGACTGACGAATTTGATGAGGAGAAGTCGGAGAAATCTGAAAGCAAATCAGAAAAGGATAATTCTAGAGTCGATAAGGAATTTTTATCGAAAGCAAAGGATTCTAGGGATATTATTGATAAAAAACTACGAACATTTGAAAATAGTATTGAAAATATTACCGATACAATAAAAAATGGAAAACCAGACGATGAGAGAAAGGATAACGATAAAAAAAATGACGCTGAAATCAATCTAGAATTGAGTGAAGCCAAGGAAAATCTTGAGACGACCAAGAAAAAGGTTGATGATAAAACAGGTTATTTAACGGCTTTACAAGAAGAAATTGGTAATCTACAGGAACGGTATAATCGAAAAACTGAAGAACTGCAAAATTTAGAAGAACGCATGGAAATAATTCAAGAAAGTAAAGAGAAGATGGAAATTGAATTCCAAGAACTCCTAAAAAATAATGAGCAGCTTGTAAAAACTTACGAAACGCGGCAAGTTGATTTGATTGTATTAACTGATAGCGTTAAAGAAAAGGTTGCTCTACAAGATGAACTTCGAGCAAAAATTGCCAAACAAAATCAAACAATTCAAGATAATGAATATTTACTTGATAGGCAAAGAGAAGATGCAATATCGTTAGAAATGAAACTTAAAAGCCAAACGGCTGAAAATGAAACTTTAAAGGTATCCATCGGAAAGAATAGATTTGAATTAGATCATTCAAATACGGAAATCGAAGCGAAGGATGAAGAAAAGAAAAATTTAAACGAACAAATTGAGAAAAAGGAACAGAGAATTAAAATTATCGAGCAACAAATTGAAGATTATAAGCAAGGATTTCCCGAGATGGAAAAACAAACTTCAACTTATGAAGAGCTCCTAGCTAAATATAAACTTCAATTATCTGAAAAACAGCAAGATCTGATAACAATTGAATCCCGTATTCAAGAACTGAATGATACTTACATTTCAATTCAAGAACAAATTGCAAACAAGGGTAATTTACTTGAAGTAAATGAAAAACATTTACAAGATATCAAACAAAATATAGAATCCACTAACTCAGAATATTTTGAGCGTGAGGAGCGATTGAATTCTCTCTCAGAAAAACTTGAATACATGCAAGATGAACATGATAAACTAATTAAAGCGAAAGAAGTTATTGAACAAAGTACAAGTGACTCTAGAGCAACATTACAAAAACTTAAAGTTGAATTAGATAATCAAGAAAATGAAATAAGAGATAAAGAAAGTAGGATTCATAGATTAGAATTATTATCAACAATTTATAGGGTTTCTAAATTTTTTGGTGGAATACTAATAGGAATGGGCATACTATTCGCGATATTAAGTTTTGGATATTTGGTTAACATTATTGATTTTGGAGATATAGATTCTTCGATCTTTGGGTTCATTTTGTTAATTGGATCTATTTTTATATTAGCGTCAGGTATATTTCATTTAGAAAAATCCTGATTTTTAATTATAATCTTTTATTATTTTGATTGAATTGAGTTGAATAACCTTGACAGAGTCTAAAACCCAGCCCTCTTCTGACCATCGATCATTAAAACCATCTCATGGGATACTCTATGGTATAGGCTGTGGTATAGGAGGATCAATATTTGTCCTTTTAGGAGCTGGAATTGATACTGCCGGTTCGGGAATCCTTCTAAGTTTATTCTTAGGTGGTATTTTAATCTTTTTTACAGCTTTGAATTATGCTGAATTATCTACAAGCTTACCCATGGCCGGAGGGTCATATAATTTTAGTAAGGAAGGTTTAGGTGGATTTTTAGCATTTATTATAGGGTTTTTTTTATGGATAGCTAATATCTCGGCTTGTTCTTTTTCAGCTCATACGTTTGCTTTAGTGATAGAAGAAATGTTGAAGAGAGCTGGAATAGCATCTCCCCCATTTTATATTGTACTATTAGCAATTATTGTAATCCTTTTTACAAGTTTAGTAATTTTCAGAACTCAAAAAATAGCAACCAAATCACTAATTTATTTGACGATAATTCTACTTGGAATTTTTGGAATTTTTATTTTTTCAGGATTAGTCATATCACAATTTACAAGTAATTTTGATCTAACAATCCTCTCAGAACCACTAAATCCAATTGGAATTGTCTCTGCACTTCCGTTATTATTTATTTTTTTTACTTCTATAACCTCTAATTTAGCCTACCTAAATTCTAATTTAAAAAACCCATCAAAAAATATCCCTAAAGTCAATATTTTAACAATTTTAATTGCATTAGTAATTTATCTAACAATAGCTTTTGTCGTTTTAGTGAATGTTAATTATCCACCTTCTCAATTAGGCAATGCCCCGTTATTATTACCTATTATTTTGGAAAATATTTTGGGTCCCTTTGGTTTTATTATAATGATTTTTGCAGCTTTAATATCTACAATGATAGCAATTAATGCTGCTTTAGGATCTGGTGTCAGTATTATTACAGCTTTAGCACGTGATCGTTATATCCCAAAAAAATTTAAGGAGGTTAAAAAAAGAGCCCAAATGCCTGCACTTGCATTATTGATTACAGTAGTGATTGCGATAATCTTTACTTATTTTGCGGGTATTGGATTAGCTGCTGAAACCACAACATTTATCTACTTTTTTGGACTTGCTTTTGTTAATTACGCCGCAGTAAAACTAAGGAGAAAGAGAAAAGAGTTAGATAGACCCTTTAAGGCACCGTTTTTTCCAGTATTACCATATATCATTAGCGGAACTTTCTTGGTTTTTGCCCTATTTTTCTTTTCTACCGAAGCAGTCTTATTAGGAATAATCATTCTTTCTATAGGTGTAGGATATTTTTTATTGACAATTAGTGATAGAGCATCAAAATCCTTAACATTAGCAGGTATTAAATCATTATTAGTTATTCTAATCAGTTTTTCCATTTGGTTAATTAATAATTTTTCAGTAATTAGTCCTGAACTAGTAATAATCAATAGAATTTTGATAGTAATTTCAGTTTTTATAGTTGGAACCGTTATTTTTGATATTATTCCTTTAAGAGAAGTGGTATATTTCTTCATTAAGAAAGTTGATAAAGGAAAAGTAGCAATTAATCTTGGAAACAGTCAAATAATTGAACCGGGGAAAACTCGATCAACGTTTATCCATTTAATGAATTTTACTTTTGCTTTATTACAAATCATTTCTGGTATTATTTTCTTCATAATCTCGTCACTAATTCTTAATGGTGAGATTAATATTACAGAACTAACTATCGGATCAACTAGCATCCCCCAAATGACCATATATTACCTATTCAATTCAATTTTAATCATTTTTGGCATTGTACTTGTACTTAGTGGCATTTTATTATGGTTTACCAATAGGGAATTAAAATCATTTGGAATCTAATTAATAATAATGAAAAACCCAAGAATAAATCTACATATTCATTCTATTTATTCTGATGGTAATAGCACTATAGAAAATATTATAAAGAAGGCTATATCCGAAGGTTTAGAACATATTGCAATTACTGATCATTTCACTAATTCATGGAAAGCTGATATAATTCCATCTTTAGATACAAATTCCAAAATTGACAGGTATAGAAGCGAGATCTCGTCGTACCAATCTGATCTAAAAAGAAGAAAAGAAACACTTCAAGTATTTACAGGAGTTGAAATAGATTTAGGGAGCTCCAAAGAGTACATATTGAAGCATATTAAACCATTCGATTACGATCTCATTTTATTTGAATATCTTGAATCACTTGAGTCTATTCCATTTATCAAATCTCTGTTGATTTTATGGAGAAAAGCATATTCACTAAAAAAACCATTTCCTTTATTGGGATTAGCACATTTTGATCCTTCAAATTTTCTTTGCCAAGGGTTTCAAGTTTTGATAAATTTTCTTTTAGAAAATGAAATCTTTATAGAATTTAACTCGAGCTATTCCCAATATTATTCCAGAAAGTATAGTTTGTTTTATGAAAAAGTCAAAGAGGTAGGAATACTAGTATCGATTGGCTGCGATTCTCATGATACAAAACGTCTTGCTGACATTAATGGACCTTGGGAAGCAGTAAATGATTATTTACTTCAAAATAATTTATTTGAACTAATTAAAAAGCTAAATCAAATTGAAAGAAAGAGACAATAACAATATGTATCAGTGAAAGAATCTTCTAAAATTTTCAATGAAATTTTTAAACCCTCTTTCAAAAGCGATGTCAAGCAATAATTCACTTTGATCTTTTGGAGATTTTAACACTTCTATTGAGGTTTTTTTGCATGAAGCAAAAATTTCTTTTGTAGCAATTATTATATCCCCAACTGAATTGTTTGATATATCTGAGATCAGTTTTTTATGTTTTTCTTGCCATTCTCCTAAAGAATGACAAATTATTCCTTTTAAAGCTAAAGGAGGAATAGCAATATGTTTACATAATTCTTTCGAAATACCCTGAATCCATTTAATATTATCTGGATTCAATTTTACCTTGATATAATCAAATTCGATATTCTTTAAAACAGTTTCATTGAAATTAATTGCATATGTCATGCTTATTCTCCAAACCTAACCCGATACTCAATAGAGTACTAATTATATATTTGTTCTTATTTAATATAAACCTTAGGGAATAAATACTCCCAATTTACATTTGTGTTAAAGTAATATAAATACCACATATAAATTTAGCAATTTATTGATATTGAGAAAGAGACAAAATGAGAAAATTTATTTTTCTCAAAATTATAATCCTCACATGGATTTAGAAAAAAGAATAGATTTAGCAGCAAAATGGATCTCTGAATCTCAGAATTTAGTTGTTTTTACTGGTGCGGGAGTTTCAACAGATAGTGGGTTACCAGATTATAGAGGCCCAGACGGTGTATGGACAAGAAGAGATAGGGGGTTACCTCCCCCAAAATCTCCACCATGGGATCAAGTTAAACCAAATCAAGGGCATTATCTCATTTTAGAACTTCATAATTTGGGTAAACTAGACTTTTTAATATCTCAAAATGTTGATGGCTTACACGCAAAATCAGGGATACCTATTGATAAATTAGCAGAGCTACATGGAAACATGTATTTTATGAATTGTTTGGAATGTAACCAGAAAATGACTTTCGAAGAAGTAGGATGGGATAAAAAAAGATGGGGTAATGGTTATCTCACTAATAAGGTGATTAAGGGTCAACCAAAATGTCCTAAATGTGGAGGAAGAGTAGTATCAAGTATTGTAAATTTTGGAGACTCATTACCTATAGATGTATTAGAAGAATCATTTAGAAGGTCAGAAAAATCAGACGTTTTTTTTGTAATCGGTTCTTCTCTAGTAGTCAGTCCAGCAGCATTGATGCCAAGCAATGCCCAGCAAAATGGTTCTAAACTCATCGTTTTAAACCAAGGAGATATCCCTATACACTTCAAACCAGATCTAAGATTTCACGAAGAAATTAGTGATGTTCTCCCACAAATTATCGATAAAGTTAAAGAGTTGATGGAGTCACTATAATTCGAGAGGAATCTATATTATATATACAAAAAAAGTTTAATATAATTTTTATTAATATTTTCATAGAAAATATGATCATTGTGCCTGAATTGAATGTACGCAGTGATGAATTG
>JAGXNQ010000029.1:19746-22828 GCA_019894955.1 Promethearchaeota archaeon
ATTCACAAGCTCAACGTTTACATGATAATCTTCCTAATTCTGATTTACATATCTTTGAGAAGAGTAGACATTATCCTTTTTATGAGGAAACAGAATACTTTTTCAAAATTATACGAGAATGGTTCAAAAAAGTAAAAAATTAATTTAAATATAACATCTTTTTTGTTATTTTTATTAAAGAAAGAGGGTTTAATAGAGATATAAAAATAGCATGCATTACTTGAATCTACCATAAATGTCCGCATTTTTATTAAATTCTTTAGCAACTTTTCTACCATCTTTACTTGCTAGTGAAAGAGACATTTCGGCATTTCTACTTAATGAACCAGAAAATATTAAACGATCTCCTGAATATAGGATAATATTCTTGCTTGCATAAACCTGATCTGCTCTAATTTTGACTTTTTGATTAAACACTTGAATATCCAATTGGATGTGTTGATCGTTGTAATTCTTTTCATAATCATCGAATCTATTTTGTCTTTGTGATCGTGTAGGATTTATAGGGTTAACCACAATATCTTGTCCGAAGGAATACATTTCATATTCTAAGTCATTCGTTGAGAAATCCCTAACTTCAATAACAGGTCTTGCCAGATCTTTATCGCGGAATCCATGTGGTACTTTTACAGTCATTTTAATAGTTAATACTTTCGAGATATCTCCCGCTTCAATGAAAATGATTGTATCTATTATTGAGGGAAGCATTCCAAGTTCAATTCTTCCAATAAATCTTTGGACGGCATCAATAGCAGATGCAGAATGCACAACTCCCACCATTCCAACTCCGGATAATCTAAAATCAGAAAATATTTGAAAGTCTTTTGTGGTACGTACTTCATCAAAAATTGTAAAATCAGGACGTACTAAAAGAAGTATATCTGCTGAATTCTCAAGACTCCCTTCTAATTTTGTATATTGTGTAATCTCTGGATTAACTTGTAGATCCCTAACACTCTCAAGTGTTTTCACAATTTTACCTTTCTTTGAGTAATGATTCGCTAATGCTGCTGAAAAAGTGCTTTTCCCTGCACCTGGTGAACCAGAAACTAAGATCCCTTCGGCTTTAGAGAGACGTTTCTTTAATCTATTACTAATTGCATAATCTTTTAATGTCAAGCTTACTAGGGGCCGAACTGCTGTTATTTCGATGTCCTTTGAAAAAGGAGGTCTGGTTATTACAATCCTAAATTCTCGTAATTGGGCCACTACAGCACCAAATTTTTGAATTTCGAGAAAAGAATAGGGATCCTCGCGTACATATTCAACGATTTCTATCGCGATTTCTTCAATTAACTTCTGATTAATGATTTCCAATCCAATTTGTTCCATAAACCAATTTCCTGGGCTACCTTTTTTTGCATAAGCCTGCAAACCTCTCTTTAAATGAACACTCATTGTTTGTTCGTCAAAGAATTCTAGAATTTTCAATCGAGAAGGTTCGGTTTTTGAGGGAGATCGTTTTTCTTTAATTTGCATTATTTCCATTCCTTCAAATATCCCCACATCTCCTTGAATTCTATCAGCAGTAATTAATATAGCATCATTTTCACGAGCTCCAGTTCTTATGAGTGAATCTAATTCTCCTCCTGGTGCCATTTTTATTTCTTCTCGAGTGGGGCGATGACCGATAAGATAAAGAGTGATTTTTCCCTCATTATGAAATTGTCTTAGAATTTTTAGTACATTTAAACCAAAAAATCCTATTTCTTTTTGAATATTTGTTCGATACTCTACTTCAGCAACAACTATATTTGATATGTAAATCTCAGGATGGTCTCCTAAATCGCCATCTTCAATTAAATCTATTATCCTTCCGTTAAATATTACTGAGGTATCGCAAGCAAATTTATCTGGCATAATCTTCTTCATTTATTTCTACGTTATTAATAATTTCAAACTTATTGACACTATAAAATATAGCTCTACTTAAACGATCAACTGTAGCGACTATGAGATCTTTTCTTGAACTAAGAGCTACTCTTGAGATTTTATCAAGATCCCGTAGGTCGATGGGACTTCCCTCAAACACAGGATATATGAGATAACGAGCGGAGTCCGTTTCAAAATTAGCACCTCGTTTATAAACTCTGAATTCAATACCCTCACCATAACCACTACGAACAAAATACCCTCTTTTTCTTAAATCCATGTAAATTATGTATTTATGCCATAGCTTCTCATCGTATTTTGCAAAGTATGTTAAGAGTCCTTCAAAATCGTAAATATCATTTTTTTTATCATTATCAATGAAAATCAGCAATCTTTTTCTTTCAGATAGTAACAATACTTCGACTGGGTTAAGAATCAACTTTTCGACATCAAGTTCTTCTTTTTCAAGTTCTCCTATATAAGAATTATAATAGAATTCTTGAATTGCTTCTGTATCAGAAATGATCACTCTATCTTCCTTGAGAATTCCTTCTACTTGCGTTTTCTCAGCTTTGTCATTTAATTTTTCAGTCATTTTCTATGTATATCTATAAGATTTTGTATCTAAAGAATTTTTTCTATATAGATTATTTTAGGTTTAGGTAAAAAAAGTTATTTTGGTTGATTGATAATAAAATCTACTAATTTTCCTAATTTTTTCACATTTTCATAAATTTTAGGAGCTTTTTCCATTAGATAATCCTTGAAAACATCCCAATTCTCTGTTTTATCACTTGGAGCTTCAGCAATTATGGATTTAATCTCTTTAAAATCACTAGTATATATTAGCGTGTCATTTACTCTATTTGATAGATCAGACATGAAAAAGAGGTAGTAGTCATTTAAATCCCACGGATTCATAACACTGTCAGGTTTATTTCCGTCACCCGTTTTTCTTCCTCGAGCTAATCTAGTATCAACCATTGTTGGTAGAATTTGATTGAAAGTGATATTTTCTTTTTTATATTCTAACACCATAGATCTCTGCATTCCTACAGTCGCATATTTTGTTGCCGTGTAAGCTGCAAATTTTGGCATTGCGTTAGGAAATGCTGCACTACCAGTTATTAAAAACCGTGCTTTCATATTCTTATCGTCTTTCTTTAGATATGGATAACAAGCTTTAAATGCATGATACACACCTAAAATA
>JAGXNQ010000002.1:0-37246 GCA_019894955.1 Promethearchaeota archaeon
ATTTATTACAGTACCCATGAAAAATAGAAGAGCTTCTCTTTTTATCAAAAATGGAGCATTCAACCAAGTTTTTGACCCCCAATAAAATGATGCACTACCAACAAAGAATATGAAAAACGAACCCAACAATTCATATAATCCATTCCAATTTACACTTAAATAACCTCCCTCAAATTCGAATGCAACAACTCCGGGTTGAAATGCGAGGTAATAATATAATACACCCAAACCAACTGCAACAAGTAAGAAAGGGGAATTATATGTCTCTTTAATCGTATAATTGATCCCAATCGCAAAAAACACAGCACTAGGAAATAGCATGAGGCCACTAATCCGAGAAAGTAATGAATTCAAGAAAAGATTCGCGATCAAGTCTAATGTAAAGAGCATACCCATAAAAAAGAGACCTAATCTTATGTAAGAGAGGGATTTTATGTTTTTAGTTCTTGGTGTTATGAACATTAACAGTGTAGCTGTTAAAATAAATGTACTAGTGAAAATTTCAACAATTACATCGGGCGTCCAATTCAATACCATTTTTCCTTACCATTTAATTTAAATTATCTTTTTCATAAATTATTTTTGAATTTATTTAATATATTACAAACATCTTCTTTTTTATCAGGATTTAAGTAGACTTCCTTACTTGGATCTTCTTCAGAGTAAATTATATCGTAATCAATTAAATTCTTTAGTCTATAATTGACTTTTCCTCTGTTTTCATCTAATTTTTTAAATATTTCAGTACTTTTTATTGAATTTTGGGTCAGCAATAAGTCTATTATTTTCCTATTTATCTTATCTCTTAATAGAAAATTAATTATTCCCAATTCAGCTTCTATTTCAATGGGAAGAAACACCGTGTTGTTTCCTACTTTTATCTTTCTGATATAATTAAATTTCAATAACATCTCTAAATGCCATACTAACTGTCCAGAGCTTCCAAGATTTTCATCTCGCCCGGATACAACCTCGTTCCTTAGAATTGAAAAGTGAGCACATCCGTTGAGACGAATATACTCTAATATATTTTTTCTCAAATAATTCTCAATCACTGTTTCTCTTGAAAATTTGGAACCTTCAAGTAATATGTGGTTATTGATTAAAAAATGAATGATTGAAATTAGACCATTTCGGGGTATTTTTAAAATCTTTTTTGAAACATTATACAACCTTTCTATAGTGAGGGTCTTATTCTGATTCATCATATCTTCCGCTATGGCAATCATACGCTGTACAGACGGATGATCTAAACTTAAAGGTGGAGCCATAATTTTTTCTTTCATGATGTCCCAGAATTTATTGATCTCGTTCCAAATTACCAGATTTTCATTAATTTCTGAAATATCTTTAAATATCTGTTTCAATTCAGGATGCATTTCTATCAAAAATAAAAATTTGTTGAAGTCAGTCCTTAAGATTGCTTCTTTAATTATATCCCAAAAATTACTTCCTATTGTAAATCTACTAACTTTAGTATATAGATAGAACCTTAACAAATAAAAAGCTATTTCACTTTGAAGTATCATTTCCTATCAAACGATCCTGTGTTGAAAGAAAAATATGGATAAATTAAGAATAGGTAAACCATTCTCAATGATATCCTTTGTTAGTTTAATTCTCTTTCCTGCCAAGCAAACACTGGATTTCACCCAAATCTCTAACTTATTGTAAAAAAGAATTAATCCATGCTAATTAAGAAAGAGAGATATATAAATAAATTAGGACCAATTTTCTACAAAAATTTCATTTTTAATATCATTTCATTTATTTTTTTGAATTAAACATACAAAAAAACCAATCGTATCGTGTATGTGAGGATAGAATCTCTGAGAATTTATAAGATCATCTCTAAGCTTTTTATTGAAAACTTCTACCAATCCTTTTATACCATACATTTTTGGAAGTCTAACAATAGAGAACTCAGAATTTTCTCTTAGCACATCATTTATAACCAATTCGTTTTCTTCTGGTGCTATAGAACATGTACTATATAGTAATTGTCCACCAGGATTTAATGAATCTAAACCTGTTGCCAATAACTTTTTTTGAATAATGTTTAATTTATTGATATCTTTCATGGTTTTACTTTTCTTTCTACTGGCATCTTGTCTGATTAATCCCTCTCCAGTGCAAGGAGCATCTAATAAAATCTTATTAGCCTTTATATTTAATTTTGATAGGTTTACAGAATCTTCATTAATAACTATCGAATTGGAAACTCCCATTCTTCGAAGATTTATTTCTAATGCCGGTATCCTATTTCTATTTCTTTCTATTAAAATTAATTTTCCCTCATTATTCATGATTTGAGCTAGATGTGTTGCTTTCCCTCCTGGAGCTGCGCACATATCAATCACGACATCATTTGGATTAGGTTCGAGAATAATTGAAGGTAACATTGGAGCAACACTCTGAATATAATAAAATCCTTGAAGATATTCATGAGTTGATCCCAAATTAAAAGGAGAGTTTTTAATTTTTAATCCTTCTGATATCCAATCAATTGGTTCTAAATTAAAACCCTTGTTTTCTAATTTCTCCTTTAAGGAATATTTAGTGATTTTAAGGGTGTTTACTCTGATAGAGGGTGTTAGTGGTTTTTCATTTGCCTTTAATAATTGGATTGATTGATCCTCTCCTAAAAACTGAAAATACCTTTCAATCATGTAGGGTAAATAACCATAATCTTTTGCGAGTTTAAGGATACAATTATTAAGAGATATTGAAAATCAACTCTAACTCATTAGTAGTGCCTAATCAATTACTGATCTCATTCTTTATAAAGAATTATATCTGCGAATTAAAAATTTTTGGATGATAATTATTAGACTTTTTGGTGTTTATTATTTTTTCTTATGTATACATATATAAATTTAGTAACTGATTATATTGAAATTGAAATATCTAAAAAGATCAATCATATAGAAAAATGTATGAAGTAGAAATTAAAGTCAGAATTCAAGATCTTGAAGAATTAAGAGAGCAAATCCGCTATAATGGAGGATCCTATAAAATTAGTCTTCTTCATGAAGATGTTTATTATAACATGCCTAAAGAATTAAGAGATTTCAAGAAAACGGATGAGGCACTTCGGCTTAGGAAATCTGAAGAATTTGATAAAAATAATAACGATTTTTTCCTCAAATCTAAAAGTTACTTGACCTACAAAGGAAAAAAAATAGATTCTATCACAAAAACTCGGGAAGAAATTGAAGTAAAAGTTGATAACATCGATAATATGAAAGCAATCTTGAAAGTGCTTGGTTTCCAAGAGGTTATAATAGTTCAAAAAGAAAGAGAATTGTTTGAACTTATTTATCAAGATGAGAAAATTGAAATATTATTAGATTATATACCTCTATTAAATCAGTATTTTATGGAATTAGAGATGGTTGTTTCCTTACCTCAAAATATTGATGAAGCTCAAGGTATTTTATTCAAACTTTTAAAAATCTTCAATATTGAAAAAGACGAATCTATTAGAAAATCATATCTTGAATTGATCATCGAAAATCAAAAAATAAGACAAAAAAAGAGTGAAAAGTTAGAAAAAGAATAAAACGCTATGAATAACCCCTATTTTCAATGGCTTGATCATTTAGCAATTCCTCAATCAATTCCAATTCTTTATCTAATTCTTCTTTGCATGTTTTTATATTAAAATTTTTATAAATGAGTTGAACTTGGTCTTTCTGTATTAAATTAATCTTACTACAAAGCTTTTGGACGAGATCTAGATATTCATAATAATCCGAACCATATCTAACTTGAGTGGCCATTTTTTTTTCCTCACTCTTTTATTTATTTTGTTTAATTAAATAATAAAAGAGTCACCTAATAAAAGAATTGGAGTCCAGTATTATGTCTATAGATATTAAATAGAATAAGAAATAATTTGAAAATTCATTAAATTTCGATTTTTACTTCTCCTAAAATTTGCCCACTTACTTTTTTCTTTTTAGAGGGTAATATGTTCTGAAGATCAATTAGGGTCTTGGAAAATTTAGAACCTCTATCTAATCTTCCAAATGAGTTTTGTTTTTCTTTAGAAAATAACTGAAAATCAAAATTCATGAGATTTTTGGCTTGCTCGTTTTTAAATTGCATTAACCAAGAAAACTCGTCAAGATGCAATGATATTTCATCTAAGAGAGAAATTTTCTTTAATTCCATGGTAAAGTACGTGTCCCTAACTTGCACTGGTATAGGACGCCCCCATTCTTGGAGTTCATCAATTAACATCAGAAAAAAAGTAAGCGGTTGAGTGTCAAAATTATGATCTGGTAATTTGTCCTTAAAATTATGTAAGGCTATTGATTTTGCAGCAAAGATATACCCTTGATATTCATCATTCGATCTGATCTCTTCGGGAGTACCAAGACCTTTCAATAAAGATAATGCTGAAAGAACTCCATGATCTAAATTAAAAGTTGGAGTATATTTATATTCTGGGTGTCCAGAACTTTGTTGTAAATAGGTATTTGGTAATTGAGATTTCAATACTGGATTGAGAATTCCTGATCCTTTTCTTATCAGAGTCTTCGCTTCCATAGAAAGACCTTCTTCGATAATCTTTAGATATTCTACTTGATTTGATTTCCATGATAAGTTTATTTCAAAAGGAATAAAATCTAAATCTAATGAAGGATAACATTTCAGAAGTTGATTTAGCAAAGAAAAATTAACTGCTGTTGACATCTTTCCCAATGGGTATCCAATGTCATGCAATAAGCTCGTGATCCACCATATTTTCTCTTTCAACTGCTTTTCATCTACTTCTAATAATTCAGAGATGATCCCTGACATTTTACCTTGTCCGATATCTTGCTCTAATAGAAAATCCCCCAAAACTGAAACTCTGAGAGTATGTTCCGTATGATCTCTATAATATTTTTGTACGCTTGTACTATACAGGAAAGCTTCGAGGTCTGGTAATGATTTTATCAGATATAGCAATCCTTCGTTATCAATTCCTCTCTCTTTAGAAACATCGAGCAACGCAGAAGATAAAGTTCTTCTTTTACCCGTTATAAAATCTAAATCAAGGTCAAAATCAGCTCCAATTTCTTCTAATTCAGGTTGAGATTGTTGCATTTCTTTTTCAAGAAGTTTAGTAACCCATTTTGCAGTTTTTCCTGCAATTTTGGCTCCAAATGATCCATTATCTAAATTAGCTAATTTTTTTTTGGCATCTGCTAACTGAACTTTAGCTTGTACAATTTCATCTTCAGTATTCTTAAGTTCACTAAGTCCCATCAGAGATGTATCAATCCCATCAATAGCTTTTTCAACTGTTTTAAATAATCCGGTCATCCAATTACTAAAACTTGAACTTTGAGAAGATATTCTGTCCATTATCCATTTATCGTTGATTATATGATCTAGCAAATTTATCAAACACTGACTTTTACAATTAATTAGATTAGTTTCTTAAAGAATATAATACTTTTTCAGTATTTACGATTAATTTTTTCTTGTTATCAGCAAAGAATAAGATTTAAAAAAGATTCGCTGTTTTGAATAAGTAATTTGATTGATTTTCTTACAAGTAATTTTTACTGGATAGACTTTACCATTGCGGTATTTATTTTTGTAATAGTAGTCCTATTGTATAAATTTAAAAAGATTGACAAGTATTTTTGGTACTTATATTGGTTGGGTGTCTTGATAGGATTAACTTGGGAACTCCCAATGTCAATTGCAAATGAAATAGGAATCTATCCCCCAGCACATTTCATTGTTCCATTACCAACTCATTTCTCAGTTATAGTAATAACTCACAGTCTTTGGGATGGGGGATTATTTTTATTTGGGGTGTGGCTAGTCTTGATAGTGTGTAAGAAGTCACAATTTGAGAAATTTAGTTATCGAGAATTAATAGTGATGCTAATCTGGGGTCAATTATCCGAATTATCCGTGGAACTAATAAGTACGTTTAGTAATGCTTGGGAATTTATTAAATATTGGTGGAATCCTGTCTTGTTTGTATTCAACGGACATAATATTACGTTATTACCACAATTAATATGGTTATTTGCTCCAATAGTATTTTACATTATAGCTATAAAAATTAAGAGAAGAGTCGCTCATTAGAACAAAAGTTATATTTTACTATCGAAATAGTTTTAATTCTTTTCATATTCAGTCTTATTATGAAGTTCTCAAAACCAATAACAGATATTATTAGGGAACGCACGTCATGGAGAACCTATTATCCAGAATTACTTAAAGAAGACATCAAGGCTGATATAAAGAAAATACTGGAACAAGGTAACCTCATTAGTCCCTTTAGTTCAAAAACGGGAAATTGCCGATTTGAGCTAGTAAGCGTCCTTGAATTTGATCCGAATGAACAAAAAAAACTTGGAACCTATGGAATGATATCCGGCGTACAAGAATTTATTGTTGGTGCATCAGAAAAATCAAAATATAACAAACTCAATTTTGGATTTTTAATGGAATTAATCATCCTTAAAGCAACAGACTTGGGGCTAGGTACTTGCTGGCTTGGTGGAACGTTCAATCGAACAATTTTTTCCAAGAAAGTAAATTGTACAACAGAAGAGATTATTCCTGCAATCACACCAATTGGATACCCTGCAAAAAGAAGATCTCGAGAAAAAATTATCCGTAGTATGATTAAAGCAAAGAAAAGAAAACCTTGGGAGGAAATATTTTTCAATGCCAATTTTCAAAATCCTCTATCCAATGATAATCTGAACGAATATTCAACAGTTTTAGAAATGGTTCGCTTAGGGCCCTCTGCGGGAAATGGGCAGCCTTGGAGAATTCTAAAAGAAGAAAATAAAAATACATTTCATTTTTATGTTGAAAATCCAAAAGGGAAGTTAGCCGCGAGTTATAGACCATTTGTTAAACTTGATATGGGGATAGCAGCATGCCATTTTGATTTAACTGCCAAAGAATATGGTTTAAAAGGAGGATGGCATTTTACTAATCCAGATATTCCATTACAGGAAAATTTAGAGTATATCACTTCTTGGAAGAGTGAATAAAATTTTTATTCTTTTTCTTTTTTCAAATCTATAAAATCACCATCCATGATCCGTGCGAGATAACGACTTCCCTTTAGAATCCACATGATTTGGTGCCCTTGCCTTGCTTTTTTTCCCCATTCTGATTTTTTATTATGATTCTGTTGGATGAATCTGTATCCAGAGAAATCAACGTATTTAATCCCGCTCGAGAATCTCTGAATAGAATATTCAATTTCATCAATTATTATGTTTTTCTTCTTATTGAAGATTGCGTTATATATTTTCAGACCAATAGATTTAATATCACTAACGTTAAATTCATTCAATTGAATTCCCATATATTTATAGTAGATTAAATATGTTAATCATGATTTTTAAATCTGTTACTCTGAGATCATTTCGAGGAATTCATTTTCTGTAATAATTTTTGTGCCTTGATCTTGAGCTTTTAAATATTTGGATGTAGGTGTAGTTTCATTGGTGACCAAATAACTTAGGTTTTTAATAACACTTTTTTTTGGTTCTCCACCAAGTTGTAAAACAAGATCTTCCGCTTCGGACCTTGAAATTTCGTTGAGTTTGCCCGTGAAACAAAAAGTTAAACCTTTTAACTTCCCCTCTTGAACTGATTTTGTTATAGAAATTTTTTTAGTATCCAGAACTTCGATCATTTGTGGATATAATTTATTGATTCCATTCAAGAGATTTTCTGCGGTTATTTCAGCATATCCATCTATCATCGCTAATTGTTCCATTTTCGCGCTTTTAATTTTTTCGAGCGTATCATATCCCGCATCAACAACTTTTTTAACGAGTACTTCAGCTATATTTTCAATGTTAAATCCCCCGATAAATTTTGCTAATGAAATTTCTTTTATAGCAAATAAGTTATCCAATGCCTTTTTAGCAGATGTTTCCTTAACTCCTTCAAATTGGGTTAAATCTGATATACTAAGTTGATACAAGTCGGCAATTTGTTTTATTTTCCCAGTTTTAAAAAGTTGTTGCAACATCAGTTTATCACTGAAATGCTTAACACCTAGGACCTGAATCCATCTTATTAACCGTTGATAATTTCTCTTTGGGCAGGCTTCATTAGGACAGTATAAACTAGTGCCCTCGTTTATTAAATTTGCATGACATTCCTCACACATGTCGGGAATAATTATTTCCTTTGCATCTTGAGGGATTTTTAAAACTCGTTCAATTTTAGGAATTATATCTCCTCTTTTAGATACAATCACTTTTGCACCTATTTTTATCCCCATATTTTTCATTATATTAGGATTAGCTAAACTAGCTCTACTTACTGTAGTACCCATCAACCGAACCGGTTCAATAATAGCAACAGGAGTATAGTGATGACCACTTATTGTCCATTCGACATTAAGTAATGTACTTTCAATTTCTTCAGCTTGAAATTTGAATGCTATCTGTTTCATTGGTTTTGAACGTCGCATATCTTCTAGATCTATTTCTTTACCTTTGATAACAAGACCATCAATATCAAATTCTAGTGAATCACGAAAATTCTTCATAACATCTTCTCGGAAATCAATTACTTCCTTTATAGTTTTAACGATTTTAGTTTTAATAACAGGTAAGTTTTCGCTTTTCATCCATTTTAATTTTTGTATCTCGTTAGTAAAATAAACATCTTCTGTTAAGCTGATAGCATCATAGAATATTAAATTGAGATCTTCAGATCCTTTTCCATCTTTGCGTCTAACTATACCTGCAGCTGTATTCCGACAATTTTGGTTATCTGTGTATTTTTTCTCAAAAATATCATGAAAAAGTATTACTTCAGCACGAATTCCCCCTGTAAATCTTGCTGATAATCTTGGTACAAATCCTTTCATTTTCATTACATTTTTAGTTACATCATCCCCTATAATTCCGTTACCTCGAGTTACTCCACATTGAAAAACACCATTCTTAAATTGAAGCTCAAGGCTTATCCCATCAAGTTTATACTGAATTAAAAATGTTCTATAACCACGATCTTCTGCCCATTTTTTAAATTCATTAGGAGATGATACTTTATCTTGGGAACCCATAGGAATCAAATGTTCCTTCTTAGTAAATATTTTAGAAGAATCTGCTCCTACAGAATATAAAATTGGATTATTAGGGTCCAGTTTTCTTAGTTCGTCTTCAAGTTCATCATAATTGGCATCAGTAATTTCTGGAGTCGCATTATAATATAAATCTCGGTGTCTTTCTATTTCTTGAACAAGAAATCTAATTTTTTCCTTATTGATTTGATTTTTTAAATGTTCTTCTGATTCTTTGGATTTATTCTGTTTGGGATTCAGTATATCATCCAAGTTTTTTTGTCTTTTTGACATGATTATAAAAAATTCATGTGATTCTATGATAACTATTATTATTCAGAATAATTTAAAATATCCGTCTTTAGAGATTTATTATAAAATAGATTTAAGTTAAAGTTTCAATGGTTTAAAACCTTTTAATTCGTTAGGTAAATTCTCAATAACATTTCCTGAAAGATTAAATACTTTTAAATTAGTAAGTAAATTGATTGATTGAGGTATTCTTTTAATAACATTTTTGTTATCACTCCGTAAATCAAAATGTTCAAGATTATTTAAAAACTCGATATTCTCAGGTAAGTTTTCAATATTATTAAATGATAAATTCAAAATTTTCAAATTCTTCAGATTTATGATGCATTTCGGAATGTTGGAGATATTTTGTCTAACTAAGTGTAATTCTTCAAGACGTTTTAAATTACATAATTGGTGAGGAATTATTCCTATCTTAATCCTATCATTTGTGATATATATTCCTGTAATGTGACCCAATTCATTTATCTTGTAATAATGAGCTTTTTTTAAGCGTGGTTTTTCAAATTTCTTGATTAAATCTAGTGCCTTACCTGTCAATATCTCAATTAATGCTAATTTAGGTGCTTCTGAAAAAACTACGCCATTTTTAATAAATTTATTGAACGCTTTTTTATTATTTGCGAACTTCCAGACCCAATCGGGTAAATTTTCTATATTATTATTTGTAAATATTAACTGATTAATATCTGGGAAATTAAGTCCGTTAATGAGTTTATTTTTTAGCGTACAATGATCGATTGTAAGTGAATTAAGATTTGGTAAAGAATTTATTGAGAGGGGTATATGGTTCAGCTCTTTTAACGTTAGCTTAATAATATGACCGTCGATACTAGCATTTATTCGAGCCAATCCCTTATTGCTAATACTTGTATTTTCCTTTATTAGTTCTAGTCTATAATCTTCCTGGATTCCAAATTTTTTCGTAAAATCATCCAATCCGCTCAAAAATTTATGAGCTTCTATATAATCTACATCTATAATAAATTTCATATCAGGATATTGAAGATTATATATTTGAGTTAGTTTATTAATAGTTTTATCTTTTAATTCATTCAAGGAGGGTTTATCATCCTCCTCAAATAAATCGAGTAGTGGTTTAAAAAAAAGAACTGAGTCTTCATTTTCTATTGCCCAAAGAAGAGGATTTTTTTCAAGATTGGAGAAATTTTGCATTAAAATTTGAGCTGCTGAGACTCTGACTAAAGGAGACTCATCTGAAATTAAACTTTTTTCAAGTAATTCATATGATTTGCTTGTATTAAGGTTTAGATACCCTACTGTTTCAATTGCACTTAATCTTTCTTTATTGTCCTCACTCTCACTAAGGATTGATTCTAAAAGATTTATTGATTCTTCTTTAGTAATAAGTCCATTGTTAAAATCAATAAGTATCTTCTCAGGAGTGATTAATTTCTTCATTTTTTTAGAACCCTTTAAATTTCTTCCTTACTTACACGCTCATGCATATTTTTACATCTATTCAACCATAATTCCTCATATTCTTCATTATCAATAATTCTATCCTTGAGATCAGATATATTGAATATTCCTTCTTCTTCACACCATTTCACACATATTCTGTAAAGTTCCCAATCCAAATCTTCATCTTCCCATTCGATACGCACCTTCCTTTCACCTCTTTGCCATAATATAAATGCTCTATGATGGCCATCTGTTGCTACATATTTCTGATTCAATATTTTAATAGGAATAGGTTCAAAAGAATTAAGATCTTTTAATTCAAAATTTTTTAATGTGGAATTAAGTTTATTTTTGCTCAGATATAATTGACTTGGCTGGATCTTATCAAGTTCTAAAAGAAAAATCTTATTCATAATTATATCAATAGATCACTTTTTCAAACTCTCGCTAACTACTTCATGATGACAGACTGAATAATAATCGTTAAAGTCGTTGATGATTTTAACACCTTTCATTACTTTAACATATGACGATAAGAGTATTAATTTATCTTCAATACCTTTCAAATGAGCATTATCTCCTATAGCACAATTATCGGAAATTATAGCGTTTTCAATCTCTACATTGTTTGAAATGTAAGATTCATTATAGATGATAGAATTTTTTAATACGCAATTATCATCAATGAATACATTATCTCCAATAATTGCATTTGGACCAATAATGCAATTTTGCCTAATGATAGTTTTTTCTCCAATAACACAAGGATGAATAATTTTTGATGTTGGATTAATTTGAGCACTATAATCAACAAGGCTTTTATGTTCTTCACTGAGATTTTGAATCAGATCATTCATCAGAGAAATATTTCCTTGCAATAAATCATAAGGTTTTCCTATGTCTTTCCATATACCTTCAATTGGATAATGATAAACCTCACGCTCTTCAGTAATTTTAGGGAAAACTTCTCTTTCTATGGAAACTTTTTTATTTGAGGGGATGTAGGACAAAATTTCCGGTTCAAGTAAGTAAACTCCTGAATTAATTGGCATCGGTACAAACCCTCCCGTTGGGGGTTTATATTCTTCTTTTTCTAAAAATTTCTCAATCTTATTAGTGTTCTGGTTTGCTATAATAACACCATAGTGAGAAGGATCTTCTATAATTTTACTTGCAATCGTCCCAAATGCTTTTGATTTGATGTGAAATTGAAGCATCCTACTAAAATCGAAATTTAAAATGACATCACCGTTAAGCATAAAAAAATTGTCATCTTTTAATATATCTTCTGCTAACTTTATAGCACCAGCTGTTCCCGCGGGGAAAATTTCGTCAGTATAAGAGATTTTTATTCCTAGTTTTTCGCCTTCTTTAAAATAATCTTTTATCACATCAGCCATAACACTAACTGCGAGTACAATTTCAGTTACACCCGCAGCTTTTAATAATAATATCTGTCTTTCCATGACAGGTTTATTGCATATAGGAATTAATGTTTTAGGAATTGTGCATGTTAATGGTCGTAATCTTGTACCCCAACCACCAGATAAAATTATAGCTTTAGGCATAATCAATAACTCTTGTTAGATTGGAAATTAATGTTCATCTATTTGATGAAAAGAATCTAATTAATAATTAAAACTTAATCTACTATTACAAAAGAAAAATCTTTATGCTCTATTTCAATTTATATAAAATTAATTATTGAATTCTTCAGTTTTTGAGATTGCTAACTCATCATAATCTATTCTTGCAACATTGGAAAAAATCCAAATTAATATAACAATGATCATGTCAATTACCGCTGCACTAACAAATAAAGGAACGATTCCCATTATATCTGCTAAAGGTCCAGAAATTATCATCGCGATCGGGGACACAGCAGTTGCAATAGTTATGACAATTGACATGACTCTTCCTTGTTTCTCAAGGGGGATTGTTTTTTGTAAAATTGTCAAAAACATCGTGTTCACGAATGGAACTATAAAAGCAAAAACAAAGCCTCCTATCCCAATTATGATAAATTGTCCTGTAGGTGCAAGCGCTAGAACTAGGTGCCCTAAATCTCCAATAATTAATCCTAAAAAGATAATTATTGCTTTATGTTTCCAATTTTTCTTTATTGTTATAATTATGGCGCCTATAAACATTCCTCCTTGTATTAGGGCCATTACAAACCCTAAATCTAATTTATTTCCAGAGTGGGTAACGTTTACAAAATAAGCGATGAGCGTATTGAAGGGTTGCCCAAAGAAATTTATCATAGTAGCTATATATAATAAAAGTAGAAGTCCTGGTATACTTCTGATAACTTTAATGCCCTCTGCTAAATCTTTAAAAAATGGTTTTTTGACTTTGTCTAATGTGGTTTTAACTACATTTGGGATTTTTATTATCAATAATGGAGCAATAGCGATTAGAAAGGTAATTACATCTATCCATAGGACTTGTTCGATTGTAAGAATAGCCAAAAGGGTTGCAGCGATCACGGGACCAATTGTGCGAACCATACCTGTGAAAAAAAAGTTTAATCCATTTAATCTACTCAAATGTTCCTTAGGTACCATTATAGGTATTATTGCATTCGTTGCGGGCCAGTGAAACGCTTGACAGAGTCCTCGAACACTGTTAATAATGATAATAGCCCACACGGTTTCAACATTTAAAAAAAAAAGCATTATTATGATAAATGTGGTAAATGCTTGAAAGAAATCAGATAAAGCTATAATCAATTTCCTATTCCAACGGTCTATATAAACTCCAACCAAAGGTCCTAATATCCATTGAGGAAGGAACGCAAAAAAAGTAGCAATTGATAAGTATACAGCACTTTTGGTAATCTGTAAGATCCAGAAAATAATAACAAATTGGACAACTGAAGAACCTAATAACGAGAACATTTGGCCAGACCAAAATGCAATGTAGCTTTTAAACGTTTTAGGATTTGCGATTTCACTCAATGGGCTCTAGCTCTATATTTTTACGATTACTTTTAGATTCATATATGGTTTCATATCTTACTTCACGAACATTTGTAGTTAATAATACAATTATTACAGTGACTATTTCTAAAATGGCGAATGTTAAATAGAGAGGTACGATTCCTATGGCTTCAGCGATGGGACCTGATATTAAACTTCCCAATGGAATCACGGCCCAAGCTAATGATAAAACTATTGACATTACTTTTCCTTGTTTTTCTGATGGTACATGTAATTGAATTATTGTTAGAAAATTTGTATTAATCAGGGGAACCATTCCAGCTCTGATCATCCCACCTATACCTATCAAAATAAAATTACCGGGCGGAGAGAGTGCTGAAAGAACATAACCTATGACAGAAATCGAAATACAACTTGATATTACCTTGACTCTATTATTCCAATCTTTTTTAGAAGATGCGACTATCGCGCCTATGATCATGCCAATTTGCATTAAGACCATGACAACTGCAAGATCACTCGCTTCTCCTGAATGGTTTGACTCAATAAATAATGGTAAAAGCGTTCCGAAAGGTTGACCAAGGAAATTTATCACGGATATTAATACCAATAAAATTACCAGTCCAGGAACTTGTTTAAGTCCATCTAATCCCAAGCTGAAGTCTTTCAAAAAGGAAAATTGCTTTTCTTCTACTTTTTCTTTGATAATTGTTGGAATTTTAATGATTAATAGGGGTATAATCGCAACTGTGAATGTTAAAATGTCAGCCCAAAGAATAATCTCAATTGGTAAATAAGCCAATAAAATAGCTGCAATAACAGGTCCAGCAATATGCACAATTCCATTAAATAAATAATCAATAGCATTCATTCTACTTAACTTATCTTTTGGTACCATTATTGGAATAATTGCTTTAATAGTTGGAAAATGAAAAGCTTGACAGACTCCTCGAAGGCTATTAATAAAAATGATAGGGATGACAGCTTCTATTCCTAAGAAAAAGAGCATTATAATCCAAAACGTTATGAGAGCTTGACAAAAATCAGCGATAGCGATAATAATCTTTCTATTCCACTTGTCTATAAAAACACCAAAAATAGGGGTCAACACAATTAAGGGTAACATCCCCATAAAATTAGCGACACCAAGTAACACCGCATTTCCTGTAACTACTGTTATCCACCATACTATGACAAAATGAATAATGGATGATCCAAGAATAGAAAATAATTGACCAATCCAAAAAAGCAGATATCGAGAGAATGTCTTATTTGATGCTATAGAATCCATAATAACTTTATAAATTTTAAATAATAAGGATAAAAATTAGTTTTAGTATAACTAGTTTTCGAGCTTGAAGTATTATTAATACTCAAATTTGAATATAAAAAAATTGTAAAGTTATAAATCTCGGGTGATTTTATGTGAATACAAGAAAGTCCCAGGGACAATTCCTTTTTCCTCCGCCATCTTGTAAAATAACAACTGTAGAATGACTATCTCATATAATGGGGCTAAAAACGGATCTTTAATGTCATGTTGATAAAGAATTATTTTTGGATTTTTATGAATTTTTTCTAATTTATTATTGAGTTGTTGATTGGTGATATGCAGTAATTTACCAAATGTCCATTCAGAGGTTAACTTTTCAATAAAATTTCCATTAAATTCAAGGTTTTTAGCATCTGAAGTGAGTATAATGAGATTTGATTTATCATTCAAACATTCTATACCCCCATGTCGAAAGGTTGAGATTGGAGTTGCTTCTGAATATGATCTTACAATCTCTTTAAAATTCAATGCAGCTTGATGAGCTGTAACCATTGAGGACCCTCTTGATAATATTTCCAAAAATTCTATCTTTTTACCAAATTTAGGTAGCAATTTTTCCCAAATATATTTGATTTTCTGCTTATTATTTAATAATTCTTCAATCTCTTTAATTAGTGACCAAACTTCTTGAATGTATTCCTCCTCAGTAAAGAATTCTCCTATGATCGTTTTTGCCATGACATATAATATCAATAATGTACATAGGTATGTTTTACTAGTCACTGTAGCTTCTTTTTCAATGTTCATGAAGATTTGCAATTCTGTCATGTATGCTAAATAACTATCTGGATTATTTGTAATTCCTATTGTTAGCGGTTTTACATCAATATCATTGATATTTTTCAATAATTCCCTAATTTCTCCAGATTCTCCTGATTGGGAGATAATGACAATTCCAGTATCCTTAAAAGAATCTTGTCTTATCTTTGGGAAGGTATTAAATAAGAATTCTCCAGCTTCACGGATTTCAATCGTTATTCCATATTGATTTAATAGATAATATGGTAGATAAGATGCTATGTAGCTAGAACCCATTCCAGTAAAAATTAACTTTGAAATACCTCCTCTTTTTATAAAATCTTTCACTTGCAAGAATTGAGGCTTGCTTTCAGATAAAATATGTTCAAAAGTGCTTTTAAGAGCATCTGGTTGCGAATAAATCTCCGAAAGAAAGACATTATTTGTTTCATTCATAAATTATTATAAAAAGAAATAAAAGATAAAATTAATTTAAAGAACACAGAATAGTAACATTATAAGAGTAAATAAAATGACTTGCATGCATGGTCTTGATGATAATAATTGTCCAACATGTCGTATGGCTCGTTCAACCTTCCCGATAAATCCCATTAATAAAAAAAATGTGAAGAAAAACGATTTAAATTCATTTAATCATTTCTTCAATAATAAACTTTCTGGAAATATAGCCTTTGAAGATGATGTTTCAATATCTAAAAGTAATATTAAGCCAAACTTAATTAATGATTTTCCTAAACCATATCTTATAAATTCAATTCCCAGTTTCGAAAATAAGCTCTTTCTTGAAAGAATTAATAGTTTAAGCATAGAAAAACCCAATGATTTAAAGATATCTAAGAAAACCTCATTGGAAAATCCAGAATTAAATATGGAAGAAGAATAGATCTATATTAATTATACTTCCTAGTTCATAATTTCTCAAGATAGTCTTAAAAAGGTTAGAATCATATTTTGAGATATGTTTTACATAAAATATGAAAGAGTGATTTAAATGGATGCACAAATGGAAATTTATTGGTTGGGTCATGCCTGTTTTAAGATTGTAATGCATAGTGGTCGAATCATTTACCTAGACCCATATAAAGTAAGTAAAGATGAAGAAAAGGCCGATATCATTGTTTCATCTCATACTCACGGAGATCATTTCTCAAAATCAGATATCAAAAAATTATGGCGGGAAGAAACCATTTTACTAGGACCAGAGAGTATTGAAAATAGCTTGAAAATTTTTAATGGGCAATCTTTAAAGATTGGTGAGGTATTTGCTTATAAAGATTTGTCAATCGAATTATTTCCAGCTTATACAATAAAGAAACCAACTCATCCCAAAAGTAGTGGTTGGACAGGAACGATTATAGAATCAGCAGGTAAGAGTATATATCATGCAGGAGATACAGAAAGAATCCCTGAGATGAAAACTTTAGCAAATCGAAAAATAACTGTTGCTCTACTTCCTTGTGGAGGAACATATACAATGGATTTTGAAGAAGCTTCGGATTCTGCGATGGACATTCAACCTGAAATTGTAGTTCCAATGCATAATTGGGATAAAAGTTTAAAAGAATTTGAAGTAATTATGAATAGAAAAGATCCTAAAATAAAAGTAGAGATATTAGAGAATAAAACATTGACCATATAATTAGGATTTATTTTAACAATATATAATGTTAAAAACCAGAAATAACATATTCAAATTAAATATATTAAGAAAGATTTGATTTATATGGAAATTAATGAAGAACTTAAGGATAACACGCTCGTAGCATATATTTCTATGGAGATCGGGATTGATTCAAGTATTCCAACTTATAGTGGCGGTTTAGGGGTCTTATCTGGAGATACCGTTAGGTCTGCAGCAGATTTGGAAATTCCAATGGTTGCTGTATGTCTTTGCTATAGTTCTGGTTATTTCTACCAGTTGTTCAATGAAAAAGGTGAACAGAAGGAAAAAGAGATAGAATGGAATTACTTTTACGAATTTGAAAAGATATCTAAACCGATCACCATAAAGATTGAAAATAAAGAAATATTAGTCACCGCTTGGCTTTATAGAGTAATTGGTCAATCAGGTCATATTATCCCTGTTTATCTCCTTACAACAGATGTTGAAGGAAATGAAGATTGGATGAAAAAAATGACAGGTTCTTTATATGATTCCACCTCAAGATGGAACCGAATTGTCCAAGAACAAATTTTGGGAATTGGAGCAGTTAAATTATTGGAGTCACAGGGATATAAAAATCTTGAAGTTTATCATCTTAATGAAGGACACGGTTCCTTTTCTATAGTAGAACTTTATAACAAATTAGGAGATTTAGAAAAAGTAAAAGATAAGGTAGTATTCACAACCCATACTCCCGTACCCGCTGGACATGATAAATTTGATCAAAAATTAGTAGAAAAGGTATTTGAAAACAGGTTTCCCTCTGAAATAAGAAAGCTCGCAGATGATAAAGGATCTCTCAATATGACTTTCTTAGGAATGATTGGTTCTCGCTACCAAAATGGTGTGGCAAAAAAGCATGGTGAAATCTCTCGGAAAATGTTCCCAAATGCCAACATCGATTATATTACAAACGGGATCCACTTACCTTTTTGGATTTCAAAACCAATAAGGAAATTATTCGATCGGAAATGGCCGAATTGGAAATCAAATCCAAAAATGTTACAAAGTGCAATCGAATTGGATGATTTAGAGTTATTTGATGCTCGGATCGAGAATAAATTTAACTTGATAAATTATCAGAAAGGTCATTCTTGGAATCTATTAGATGAAGAACTCATTACTATTGGTTTTGCGAGAAGATTTGCTACATACAAAAGAGCAACATTGATCTTTCATGATATTGATAGGCTAGGTAAATTATGCCAGGGAAAAGTTCAGTTTATTTTTGCCGGTAAAGCACACCCCAAAGATATGATGGGGAAGGAATATATTAAAGAAATATTTGAATCCGCTGAATATCTTTATGATAATTTTAAAGTTAAAGTTGTTTTGATGGAGAATTACAACATGGATTTAGCTCACCTGTTAGTTTCAGGTGTTGATATTTGGATGAACACGCCAGAACGTTATCGAGAAGCAAGTGGGACCAGTGGTATGAAAGCGGCATTGAATGGAACACTAAATTTGAGTGTACTCGATGGTTGGTGGCTTGAAGGATATAAAAGAGCCCCAATGGCAGGATGGGCAATCGGTCCAGATGATTCTAATCCCAAAGATCCCGGAGTTTCTAACAGTTGGGACATCGATTCAAATGCTATTTATGAGATATTAGAGAATGAAGTTATTCCTACATATATGAATCATGATGAATGGCTATTAAGAAGTAAATATGCAATATCATTAGCGGCTTTTTTTAATACACATCGCATGGTAGAGGAATATGCAGATAAAGCATATCGATTAAAAAGGCAGAAACCATGGAAGTTTGCATCTTAATTTTTACTTTTAAATTATTCCTTTACTCTTTTTAGTTAAAAATGAAGATAATGAGATTATATCTAATTACTATATATTTCAAATGGTCTTATTTTCACATATTCTTCAGGGTTATTAACTTTTAAATAATGTTCAAACGCTTGAGTAAATATTGATGCTAAAGTATTGATACCAGTGATTAAACCAGCCATATCTTTACTCAATAATAGAATATAATTTGATGTAGACTCTAAATAATAATATCCCGCTTCAAAAGATAAATTTTTCTTAGGTTCAATAAATTTAGTAGCATCTTTTACAGTATCATTAGTTGCAAAGAAAATTATTAAAAAATCTTCAGAAATATCTTCCTTGAGATAAGAATCTCTTATCCCTGAAGCCACTAAAGAATCTCCCGTATAGTCTCGAAATAAAAATTGAAGCTTATTTAATTCTTTTCTAAACTTGTTTTTGTTATGAAAAAAATTAAAATCATTACTAAGTTCCAATGATTCACCTTCTTTATATGAAATTTTAGTTGAATCGTTATTTAATTCAAATTCTTTAAGATGATTTGTCATAATAAAATTTTTTTCTCTTGTACATTTTTTGAATAATTAATGTATTTAATTAAACTAAAAGTCAGTTTTTATTAAAATTTCTTCTTTATACTTTATAGTTTAATAACAAGAAGGCTTATATGAGTAAAGAAAAAATGAAGTTAGGTAGGATTGCATTAAACAATCATTTAATTCTTGCTCCCATGCAAAATGTCAGTTCTGCGCCATATCGCAGATTTTGCCGGAAAGTATCTGATAATGTGGGATTAGTCATTGTGCCGATGTTATATACTAAAAGACTCGAAAAAAATCCTTCCTCTGTTGAGTTAGAGTTATACCGAATTAAAGAAGAACGACCAATTGGTGTTCAATTAATTGGGTCAAGTATGGATTCTTTAAAAAAATCCATTATATTCCTAGAGAGCTATGAATTTGATTTCCTTGATTTAAACGCAGGTTGTCCCTCAAAGAGAGCAATAAAAGCAAAAGAAGGAGGATATTTAATGAGTGATTTGGAAACTCTACGTCAATTGATCCAAACAGCTTTAAAATATTCATCTCGACCAGTATCCTTAAAAATTAGAACGGGTTATGAAAAAACGGTTGAAATTGATAAATTTATAAATATGATTGATAATCTTGGTTTAGAATTTATTACTATTCACGGTAGAACTGTTAAGGATAGATTTAAAGATACTAAAATTGATTTAGATACAATCAAAAAGATAAAGAAAAACATATCCATACCCGTTATTGGAAATGGCGATCTTGTTGATCACAATTCAGCAAAACATTTCTTAGAACATACTAATGTGGATGGTTTAATGATCGGACGTGGTAGCATTGGTAACCCAGAAATATTCACCCAAATTGACAAATTTCTTAACGATGGTACTGAAATATCAATCAAAAATGATATAAATAAATGGCAGCATCTAATTAAACTTTATGAAGATTGTATTGATGATTTTTTAGATGAAAATAGTCCCATTAAATATGAGAAAGAGATTTTCAAATTTGGAGAACTTTATCGAAATTCTATATGGTTAACAAAAAATATAAAAGAATCGACAAGTATTAGGAGAAATATATCTAAAGCGAAAAATTTAATACAATTAAAAGGCATTTTTGAAAGAATTATTCAATCTTTCAATTCCTAATCAGAATGCGTAACATTTAAAAGAATGTAAATGATGAATTGAATAGCTACAACAAATCCAAAAATAGCTGCAATTAACATTATTGTTTGAATTGCCATTCCTGCTGCCGTTGATGTCAACCGTTCAACAGTCCAGTTGAAACTTCCCTCTAATCCTGATATTATGATATAAAAATTGAAGCAAATAACTTCGACCATTCCATAGATGAAAATTTTATATAACGATTGCTTTTTCGTTGATTTATGACCTACTAATCTCATCGCCTTACTAGTAATCAATAAAGATCAAAAGTTAAAGTTCTTTAAATTATTTCTTATATTTTGAAAGCATTTCTTCAGGGGTGAAAACACCATCTTCCGTTATTATTCCACTCACCAAGCGAAATGGAGTGAAGTCAAAAGCATAATTTAAGCATTCTACACCTTCTGGAACGATTTGAACTTTACCTAGGATATTACTTACTTCTGTAGCATCTCGTTGTTCAATTATTACATCATCTATGGTATCCTGAAGAGAAAGAGTTGAGGTTGGAGCTGCAACATAGAAAGGAATATCATTATCTTTCGCAGCTAAAGCAACTAAATACGTACCAATTTTATTAAACACAGCGTCAGATGATACTCTATCTGTTCCTACAATTACTTTATCAACTTTTCCAAGACGCATTAATAAACCAGACGAAGTATCAGAGATAACTTTCACGGGTATTTTATCATATTGCAGTTCGTAGGCAGTTAATCTCGCACCTTGTAATCTTGGTCTAGTTTCATCAGCAATTACAGTTATTTTCTTCCCCTCTTCAATAGCTGCTCTAATGGGGGCTAAAGCAGTCCCATATTGGACAGTAGCTAACGATCCCGCATTACAATGAGTTAAAACGACGTCTCCATCATTTAAAAGCTTCGCACCATTTATTCCGATATTTTTGTTCACATTGATATCTTCTTGGGCCATTATTTTTGCTTCTTCAACTACTAGATCTGATAAGGTTAGAGGATTGTCTGGAAATTCTTTGACTATTTTCCATACTCTATCTACTGCCCAGAATAAATTTGAAGCGGTAGGTCTTGTACTTTTAATGATCTCTGCTGCTTCTTTCATTGATGAGAGAAATTTATCTTTTGATAGAGATTTAAATTCAATCGTGGCCAAAGCCATTCCAAAAGCAGCAGCTACACCTATAGCTGGAGCACCACGTATGTTCATGACTTTAATTGAAGTGGCTACATCTCTATAATCTGTAAATTCTAAGAACTTTAATTCATGAGGTAATATCGTTTGATCAATCATCTTGACTTTATTATCCTCAGTCCATTCAATCGTTGGAATCATAGAATATTTAATTTAGCACTATTTAAAAATTGTTTTTAATAGTAAATGCTTATTTTTATTTAGAATATATGATGATTCGTGGTGAATTAGTTTTAAAACTGAATAATAAAATTTGTTGGGCTGACTTTATCAACGAAATGGAAACGCTCGGTTTCCTAAAGCAAAAATCTGTTTTCACCACATTATTAAATCGTCAAAAAATGCCAAATGATTCTGGAAATATTATGTTAATCAATAACATAATAGAAGGAGGTGCCATTAAAGATACTTCTTTACTTCATATTAGTCCTTATATCATTTTTCGACCTTTAACTGAATATCAGTTGCGTCATATTGTAGAAGGTTCTAGAAAATATGAAATACCCATAACTTTTGCAGGGGGTAAAACCGGTTTATCAGGAGCTTACGCTAATTTTGGAATAATAGTTGACCTCGCTGATCTTCATTCAAGTAAGCAGCAATTTTATATAGATTTAGAAAATAGATTAGTTCATGTTGAACAAAGTGTTTTAGTTTCTGACTTAATTAAATATATCCCTCATTTGAGTAAAGGTAAATATATTTTTCCAATTCAACCCGCAAGCTCTTTTAAGTTACCAGTAAGAATTGGAGGCATTATTTCAACTGATGCAAGTGGTGTAACATCTGGAAAACTTGGTTCTGTATCAGATTGGTTGGATAGCATTCGTATAATGACTCCGAATGGAAAAATAACTAATTTAACCAAAGAAAATCCCGATTTCACTAAAATTGTAAGAGGTAACGGCTATTTTGGTATTGTATTAAACGCAACATTTAAATTGTATCAACCAGAGGAAAATCTTAAACAAGCAATTATCTTCGGTAATGACGTAAATTCAGCATTTTATGGGCTACAACAAGTATTAGATGATAAAATATTTCCATTGGTTAGTGAATTTGTGATTTCTCCATTTAAACTACCAGGAAAATTCGCAAATTTGAGTGAAACTATAAAATGGGCAACACTTATACAAGGTTCATCTAGTGAGGTTGAATCATTTGTAAAAGTTATGGAAAGTTTTACATATTGTTCACATAAATGGTTAAATGATGATGAATTTGATGATTTTCTCAAAGAACGTTCTACATTCGCTTTATTAGTCCAGACTTCAGATAAATCAACTGATTATATCGCATTTCCGGGGTTTGAGGATGTATTAAGTCCTCCTAAACACTTACCAGAAATTTTATCATCAATTAATAGTATTTTTGAAAAGAATGGGTTCCAAAAAATTATATTTGGCTATGGTCATATTAATTTTAGGCGAGGAATGGGATTATTATTACACATTCGTCTCCCAGTTCCAATAGATTATTTATATAAAGAGAATAGAGCTAAGATTAATATCATATGTGAAACGATTTATGAAGTTATACAAACATTAAAGAGTCAATTCAACATTAAGCATAAAGCAGAACATAGTCCAGGTCCTTTTAGGATCTGGCTTGAACCTGAATTCAGAGAACTCCTTAGGGAAGAAATTGAGTTAGGGAAGGCTTTTAATAATCCACATTTAGTTATTTATCGAGAATTGCTACAAAATAAATTTAAAAATGAAATTTCAAGTGAACAAGATCTAAACAGAATTGATAAGAATCTTCCACTGGAGAATCAACAAGAATTTTTTATTGAATCAATGAAGTTTTATATCTCATAAAAAGAGAATAAGATGTTATTTATGAATTCAACAACTATAACTAAACTTGTAAAGTCACAAATCATTTCTTGTTCTCGTAGAACAGATATTCCCGCTTTTTTAATGGATTGGGTCATTGATAGAATTCAGATCGGTTATGTGGATGTTGCTAATCCATTTTATCCATCTCAAGTATCCCGAATTTCGCTAAAACCTGAAGATGTTAAATGTTGGATGTGGTGGTCCAAAAACTTTGATAATTGGATTCAATTATATCAGAATAAACCGGAAGTTTTCAATATCTATAAAGGACATTGTTTTCAATTTACGATTAATTCACCATCAGAATTAGAAAAAAATGTAGAAATCTCATTGGATGATAGGTTAAAACAATTAAAATGGCTTATAGACGAGTTTGACGCTTCAGCTGTAAACTATAGATATGATCCTATTATATTTTATAAATCAAAAAATTCAGATAAAATCAAGAATAACCTTAACAAATTTGAATATATTATTGAAAAAGTTTCCTCACTTGGATTAAACGAAATGATTTTTTCCTTTGCAACGATGTATTCAAAAGTAGAAAAGAGGATGAAAGCAAGGAGTCATATTCCAATAATCCCTAATTTCGAAAAAAAGAAAGAAATTCTCAAGAAATTAATAAAGATATGCAATAAGAATAGTATTGTAATGAAAGCATGTTGTCAACCTGATTTACTTGCACTACAAGGGATAGAACAAGCTCATTGTATTGATGGAAAAAAAATAGAAAGAATTATTGGAGAACCTATATCACAAGTTAGAGATACAGGGCAGAGAAAAGAATGTTCCTGTACAAAATCAAGGGATATTGGAGGTTATACAGGGATTTTTAGATGTAAACATAATTGTGATTATTGCTATGCTTCACCAGCAAAGAATTAGATTTCAGTAATATTTTTATATACCCGTTCGATATAATAAAATTGTCATTTTTGTCAAAAAATGATGCGAATCTAATAAAATATAAGCTATTTAAGGTGATATAGATGGTAATAGTTATGGTTACAGTATGGTTTCCTCATGCTAAAGCCTCTGAAGCAGGGAAAATGGCCATTGAAGCTTCAAAAAAGTTTCCAGAGGATAAATCCCTTTCTAAAAAGCTCCTAAATAATGCTATCTCTGCAACTAAAGAAGGTTACAAAGTAATAAGCGCATTTGAAGTTAAAGAAGGCAAACTTAAAGAATATACTGCCCAATTGCATAAATTCCTAATTTTTGTAGCACAAAGTCTTGAAGGCTATAAATATGAGGTTGAAACGATGTCTTCATTTGTCGAAGCAATGGATATTTTAGGACTCAAACCACCAGAGTAAATTAAAAATAAAGCAAATCTTTTTTTTTTTTATTCATTTTTATGTTTTGTCACAAAATAATTTAATTTAGGCTAAGAATTATTGAAATTTTTTAGGTGATTAATTATAAATTTAGAAAAAAAAATTGAAGAAATGTTGCTTCTATGTATTGGAGAATTTATTTCAAACAGGGTCAGGTCAAGGTTTAAAGTTTCCTTTAAGGCAAATTCTTCCAAAATTGGACGAAAATTTGCTCCTGGTTTCCGGTACATGCGAGAAGTAATAGATAAAAAAATGAATGAAACAAAATGAATACTTTTTGTTTTATATAAAATTTGAAAATAAAGAAAAATTTAGGTGTGAAGATTGTCATTAGAAGAAGAAATTGAGAAGTTTTTAAAGGATAGAGGAGCTATTAAGGTAGGTTTTGCCAATAAAGAAACATTAGCCGGACCACCTAATGCTGATATTACATACATAATTCCTGAGGCTAAATCAGCGATTAGCTATGCTTTACTTTTTGATAAAGATATTGTTAGAGATTATTTGAGTAAAAAGGATTTTCCTAACCATGAAGGAAATCGATTTGATTTAAATTATAGATCTGTAAAAATCTCGAAAGAATTATCTAATTGGTTAAGCGAGAAAGGTTATGAATCAAAAAGGATAATTTCGAATAATAATTACAAGAAAGAAATAAAAGGATGGAAAGTTAATATGCCTCCAAGACTTTCTCATCGCTATGTGGCAGTAGCATCGGGTGTGGGGTCATTCGGTTGGTCGGGAAATGTTGGCATGAAAGATATTGGAACAACAATTCTGCTTGGGACAGTTGTTACAACAGCAGAACTTGAACCTACTAAGCCAATACCTCCGGAAGAATCATTTTGTACAAAGTGTAAGCTTTGCACACAAGTATGTTCAGCGAGTATGTTCTCAAAAGAAGAGGAGGTTAAATTTACACTTGGTGGCATCGAGTATTCTCATGCTGCTCGAAATGGTTATGTTCGTTGCCAATATGTGTGCGGTGGTTTTACAGGATTACATCCGAGTGGTAAGTTTTCCACATGGTCTCCAGGGCGATTTGAAATTCCAGAAACTAATGCTGAAATTTATAAAATGATGGGGAAGGCCTTGAGGAGATATCCCACCTGGCCTAAACGAACTGATTGTGATGGAGGATATATTAATGAATCAGCCCCAGGAATAAATATAAGGCTTACTTGTGGATTCTGCCAAAATATCTGCTGGGGAAATCCAAAAGAGACTGCTGAAAATTATCGTTTATTAACGAATTCAGGTTGTATCATCCAAAATATTGATGGGTCAATAGTTGTTTTTCCACCCGAGGAAGCTGAGCAATATTTTAAATCACTTCCAAAAGAACATAAGAGTAAATATTGTATTATGAAAGATTAAATAAACATAATTTATTTTTTTATACTAATTCTTTAAAAAAATCTTAGAGAAAAGGAGCTTTAGTGAAATGAGCGAAAAAATGAACGTATTGTTCATTTTAAATAAATAACGGTTCGAAAAAATGAAGGAAAATAATTTAGAACAACAAATTAAGAAGCTTGCTATTGATGAAGGAGCAGATTTAGTTGGAATCTGCTCAGCAGATAGTATAAAGGATAAAGAGTTCTCAGATCCAAATTTTTTGATGCCTGGAGCTCAATCTGTAATTAGTATTGCGGTAAAATTAGATGATGATATAGTAAATAAATACTTATCAAAAGAAGACTATTTAGCCCTTTGTTATGAAGAAGGTTATATAACTAAGGAATTACTAAAAATTGGGGATAAAATCAAACAATTCTTAGAAGAAAATGGATTTAAAGCATATAGATGTAATATAAATTTTAACTATCGAAATATTAACACTACAAGCAAGTCGGTTGTCTCAGCTTTAAAGAATCTCATAGATTTAATCAATAAAGATAATGACCAGAATTTAGAACTAACTGAAAAGGAACAAAATACTTTAAATATGTTAAAGAAATTGATCTTAGGGGGATTTAGGAAGTCTCCAATGAAATTAGTTCCTAACTTCTCTCATAGATGTGCTGCGGTAGCTGCCGGATTAGGAAGAGTTGGATGGAGTGGGAATATTATTACTGAAGAATATGGCGCACGTGTGCTTTTTGGCTCAATCATCACAGATGCTGAGCTAAAGCCAGATAATGTTTTAGCGAATAATCCTTGTATTGGATGCAAGATCTGTGAAAAATCTTGTCAAGGTGGTCTTTTTCAGAAAGAAGAACATGAGGTGATTACTATAGGAAATTTGGAAGAGAAGATTGCTAAACGTAATAGTTATGCATATTGCATAGCAGTTTGCAGTGGTATGGTTGGACAAAATAAATTTAAAGAATGGTCGACATGGTCACCTTTTAGATTCGACGAAATTGATCATCTTCCCTTAGATGAATCCGTTGATCAATATGTGAGCAATATGTATGCTAGAGCTATAGAAAAGGGAGGAAAAGAAGCTGAAAATGTATTAAGATTAATAGAGAATACCTTTTTGGGACGAAATGATAAACCTGCTGAGGATTTCAGACCTACATGTGGATTCTGTCAACTAGTGTGTGGCCCGACTCTGCAGAATAAAAAAGAAAGTTATGAATCAATTATAAATTCAGGTTGTATAGACAGTTAATACTATTTTATTTTTTTTTATAGTTAGAAAGATACTTGTGTAAATCCCAAAATGGTGGTACAACCCCTAAATCAGCAAATATATCATAAAAACAATATGCTTCCCATAAATCTTTTACTTTCCCTTCTTGACTGATGTATAATATTGATGCCCCCTCAAATTCCATAGATTTATTAGTTGGAGCAAAACCCCAACCATTTCCCTCATGAGTTCCCTTACCTTTATACCTAACCCAGATTTTTTCTTTTTCTGTTATTATGTCTACTATTTCATAATCTAAATCCGGGAAAATTGAGCGAAAATACTTGATTTCATGTTTTAATAATTCAGGACCTTTCTTATCCATTAGGATCCATTCAGGATTATATTCAGGATCAACAATTTCATTAGCCAGATTTAAATCTGGTTTGCTCCACATAATTTCAAACCATTTTTTAGCTAATTTAATCAATTCTTCTTTCTGCATTATACAACCTCTTGATAATTATAATATCAAGATATAGAGTATAATTTAAAATTAATTAAAAAAACTGAAGGATTTAGTAAGCTTATTCTTACTGTAGGTCAATATTTATGAACGTACAGTAAGCACGATGAAAACCTATAAATACTATGAAAATGGAACTAATTATAATAAAAGTAAAAATGGGTGTTAATTATCGCAAAAATTTTAAGAATAGATTTGGAAACAAAAAAAATAGACCATGTAGATTACACTAATGAAGATGAAGTGAATTTAATCGGAGGTATGGGTTTAGCAACTGCAATTTTCACACGAGAAGTAGAACCGGATGTTGATCCATTTGATGGGGATAATCTTTTGATTTTTTCAGTGGGCCCATTTTGTGGTACAGCTATTCCTTTCTGTGGTAGATACTTTGTTACATCAAAATCACCGCTTACAAAAATTCTCGGGGATGCATCTTCAGGAGGTTTCTTCGGTAAGGAACTTAAATTTGCGGGTTATGATCTAGTAATCATTAAGGGTAAAAGTCCAAATCCAGTTTATCTGTGGATAAATGACGGAGTAATAGAAATAAAGGACGCTTCTGAATTGTGGGGAAAAGGAACTCAAGAAACTGATGAAAAATTAAAAGTCATGCTTGGAAACGATAAAATAAAAGTAGCTACTATTGGACCAGCAGGAGAAAATTTAGTCAAGTACGCATGTATTATTAATGATAAGCATCACGCTGCTGGACGTTGTGGAATGGGAGCAGTAATGGGCAGCAAGAACTTAAAAGCTATTGCTGTTCTTGGGAGTGGTAAAGTTCCCGTTCAAGATAAGGATAAAGTAAATGATTCCGCTAAAGAACTTAGAGAATTACTAAAAAAATCGGCATTAGGAATGGTAATGGCTGATTCAGGGACACCTATTCACATTGATTCTATGTATAGTGTAGGAGATGTAATTATCAAGAATTATACAGAAGGAAGATGGATTGGGATTAAAAAACTCGGAGCAAAAGCAATGCAGGCTAGGGGAGAAGTGAAAATGCATGGTTGTTTTAATTGCCCAACCGCTTGTAGGGGTTTTTTGGAGTATGAGGGAAAATGGGTAACTCGCCCAGAATATGAAACTTTAGGAATGTTAGGTTCTAATTTGTTAGTTGATGACTTAGAAGCAATAATTAAATGGAATTTAATAGTTAACGATCTTGGATTAGATTCAATTACTCTTGGGGCAACTATTGGATGTTTTCTAGAATCTATTGAAAGAAAACTAATAGATGTTGATTCAGATGATTTTAAATTTACCGAAGAAAATATTTGGGGTAATATTGAATCAATTGAAAAACTTTTCACAAAAATTGCTTATAGAGAAGGAGTTGGTAACGATTTAGCTGAAGGAGTAAGGTCTTTTTGTGAGGTAAAGGGTTTACCAGACGAACTTTCAATGCATGGAAAAGGACTTGAGATTCCAGCGCATGAACCACGAGCTAATAATCTCACGGCATTAGATTATGCTACAACCCCTCGAGGAGGATATCATTGTTATGAACCGATGCATTTATCCTCCTACATGAATCAAAAGGAAGAAATTGGATTAACTGAACAAGTAGAACGTTTTAGCACGGGTGATGATGTTGCTGAAGCAGTCATAAAGATTCAAGATGCTAGTGAAGCTTACTCCGCATCCGGTGGATGTATATTTGGATTCTGGTTCATTCACAAACTCACACCTTGGATAAATGGACTTAACGGAATTACTGGTAGAACCTATACTGTTGATGACTTTATGAAAGCAGGACGAGAAATCGTTAAAATGAAAAGATTTTTTAATGTTAAGTGTGGAATAACCAAAGCAGATGATAATTTTGGAAAGAGATTTTATACCCCCCTTGAAAAAGGCGGATCAAAACGTAATACTCCTCCATTAGAAGGATTATTAGAAAAATATTACCAAATTAGAGGATGGGATGCCCAAGGCAAACCAATTTAAAAATCTTTAAATGTAAAATTTGAGAAGATCTCTTTAATTTCTTTTTTTTTTTCTTTACTTAACCATTCAGAATGAAAATATTTGTGTTCAATCCCGATTTTTTCAGATTTAGAAAGCCAAAGAGGATTATAAGATAATAATCCTATTTTTTTGACGTTTAATATGTTTAAATATTCTGCTAATGCACGCAGGTTCTCTTTTGTATCTGTTATTGATGGAATTAATGGTATTCTTGGTAATATTTCTATTACACCTTGCTTTATGAGACTTTCAAAATTTTCTAAAATTCGTTCATTTGAAACCTTGCAATAATAAGCATGAAGTTTGGGATTAAATATTTTTAAATCAAAATATATGAGATCAACATGGGGTCTTATATATTCCTCAAATTTTTCCCGATTATAGAGCCCTGCTGTTTCAATGCAACTATGAATATTAGCTTTCCTTAATTCCTTTAATAAATTATGAACATAATTTACATGGTATAGTGGTTCACCACCTGAGAGGGTTACGCCTCCTTTAGAGTTATCATAGAATATTTTATCTTTCAATATAATTTCCATTAATTCTTTAATTGAATATGATTTACCTACTAATGTTAAAGCGGAATTTGGGCAATTTTCAACGCAAATACCGCATAAATTACACTTACTTCGATCAATGCGAAATTTATACTCAAAATCAATAGCATCTTGGGTACAGAAAGCTATACAACTCCCACATTCGGAACACATCTGTTTGTCAAATGATAATTCCAAATAGGGAGATTTTGCTTCCGGATTTTGGCACCAAACACAAGAAAGTGGGCATCCTTTAAAAAATATTAAGGTTCTTATACCTGGACCATCATCTAATGCGTTTCTTTTAATATCAACTATTAATGTTTTATCTATCATTACTTTAAATTATAAAAATAAAAAAAAGAATAAATTATCTTGCTTGATATTCGTGTCGTTCGATAATTTCTATTTGCATATTTTCATTTAATTTCGTAAAATATGCATTATAACCTGAAACTCTGACTAATAACCATCTATAATCTATTGGATTGGTCATTGCATCTTTTAGAGTATCAGATGATACCACATTAAATTGCCATTGCATTCCATTCAAATCAAAAAAGCTCTGAACATAACTAGTAAATAAATCTAATGTCTCTTCATGACTATCTCCTGCGTGCGGTACCAGTTTTACGTTATATGAAGCGTTGTTAGCCATTTTTAAATAATCTAAAGCCGCTACGCTCTGAATGCTTGGTAGTAATATATCTGTAGTACCCGGAGCTGGAGTTAAACCAGGTGTTAATGCCTTTCCTTTTTTTCTACCTGAAGGTAATGCACCAGTCAGCATGCCAAAACCGGTGTGATAACTAATCGACCAGTATCCTATCAGATATTTACCGTTTCTATAATTTTCTGCAGAATTGTATATCTCATAACAGTAATTAATTATCTCTTGAGCCAATTCAACTGTACCATCTTCTCCTGAGCCAAATTTAGGAACTTGTTCTATTTTATGTAGAATAGATTCGTAACCTTCGAAATTGTTATCAATAGCATCCATTAATGTCGCAAAATCAAATTCTTTTTTATTATAGACTAGATCTCTGATAACTAATAAACTATCGATTACATCCGATAAAGCTACGAGAGCAACTCCAGAAGTATTATAAACGGCGCCTCCTTGGATGAGATCTTTTCCTTTTTCTAAAGGTCCTTCGAAAAAGCTTGATAAAAGTGGCGTTGGATGGATATATTTGTGCGATTCCCCAAGAAAATTATTTATTTCAATAGATTGCTCTGCTAAATATTTAAGTTGAGCTTTATAGGCATTTAGAAAATCATCGAATTTAACAAAATTGGATCTAGTATCACCAGTTTCAAGACCCATTAGATCCCCAGTTAATGGAATGACACCGTTATTTAATGCCATTTCCAAAGGAGCGACCAAGTTCAAGAGCATGCAATTAGTATGACCATAATGTTTTCCTACAATTGTTGGTTCAACACAACCAGTTACCCCCCAATTTCTGGCATCTTCAATAGAAAAGCCTTCATGAACTAATGCTTCAATCATTGTTTTATCGTTGTGAATACTAGGAGAAGCTCCCATATTCACATTAACTTCGGTCAAGCGTCGTAAATATTCTTTTGAATTAATCCCAGAATAATATCGAGCGTTCATATTGGGATCTTGAAATCCTAGCATTTCATTTGTCTTTAAAATTATGAAAGTCATATCATTTACAGCATTATTTCCATCTCTATCTACTCCTCCAACTGTTACAGTGTCATCAGAAGAGCTCCCACCGAATAATTTCCAACCTACATTTGGCATTAATGGATCATGGTCATTAATCCGGATAAATAACGATCCTACCAATTCAATAGCATTTTTTATGATCTCTTCCTTTTCAGAGTCATTTCTGGCTTTTTCAGTCTCTTTCAAAAAGAATGGTTGGAGCATTTGATCTAACCGACCAATTGACAAAGCAGAATTAGCATTTTCACAATGTAAACACACAAAACTAGTCCAAATAGATTGAATTGCTTCTTGAAGCGTTTCTGCAGGATTCGCTGGAACTTTTGCACATATTCTAGAAATTTCTTTTAATTCTTCTATTCTTTTCGCTTGAGATGGTTCACTTGAGTCCAAAGTCTCAGAAATTCTAATAGCTTCTTCACTCAAATTTTGAGCATATGTTAAGACTCCATTTATTGCTATTTGAATAGCTTTATAGAAATTGACTTTCTCTTCAGAATCTGCTTCTTTTTCCAGTTTTTCAGCTTTATTCTTTACACTCTCCAATCCCTCGTTTATAATCATCGGAAAACCAGGAACAGTATGACTAATGGCATTGGTCTTCATCATAAAATAGAATAACCATCCCTCTTCTAATGCTTGAGATTTTGGATTATTAAATTTTGTACGACAATACTCTCTCACGTTGCGCTCCATCCAATACGGAAAGACTTCTAAGCTCAGAATATCAGCATCCTTATCAGAGATATCATTAGGATTTAATTCTCTCTCTCCAATAGTCTTCAATTCTGGCCAAATTGCAGTAGCAATTAGTTCAGGATACATCGGAATTCCGACTTCTTTTGAAGTTGTGGAACCAGCAATGAGATGCTTATCATGGATGATTGGCTTTTTGTGAGACATTATATAGTTCACAGCTCCAGCTTGTCGTAATTCAGGATCAAAAGGATTTCCAGAGTTATCGACTTCAAAACCATTTTCTTTATGATATTCAGTTACCAACTTTGCTCTTTCTACACAAATTGCGGGTTTTAAGGAAAATCTTCTGTTTTTTAAATATTTAATCCGAGGAAAATCATCTATAGAATATTTAGCTAAATAAGGATCCTCTAAGATTTCTACCTTATCAACTTTGTAATTCAAACTTTCATTTTTGAGTTTTCTACTCTTTTCTCCTCTATCAATATCATCAATTGGATATTGCACCCGGTTTTCAGGACCCTTATAATCCTTAATTTTAGCACCCATTATGAGTGATGTTAGATATGAGAATTTCGTAAGGTAACTCATATTTCCAATATAACCCATTTCATTAGTTAGAAGGTAATCAAGCGATTCTTCAGCGCTTTTACTGTAGAGATTAGCCAAAGTCTCTTTATCTTTATAATATATTGTTATATTTGGATTTTCTACTTTTCCATCAACAACAGTCATCTTTCCATCTTGAAAAATCACGTGAACATTAAACGCATCATCTTTAGTTGTGAATTGATATTTGGCATTGAAAATAAAACCTGTTTTTTCATTATAAATCTCTCTACGCATTTTTCGACGAGTATCGAATATCATAGCCAATAAATTTAGCTGACCTTTAAAATTTTCAAGTTCTTTTTCTACATCTAATACTTGCATAAGTAAATTTCCTAAAAATTATACTAGTTAATGATTAATTTTGTAATTATTAAAATTTTATAGTAAAAAGTACTAAAGAAATTAAATATAACTATACTAATGGTTTTGAATATAGTTGTTTCTTCCATTTTTTTCAGATTTTAAGACATTTCTTCTTTTTCTTTGTAAATTTTGAGAAAATTATTGGATTTTTACAAAAAATAAAATTAAAGATCATAATTTGTGTTCCAAAATATCTAATTTGTTAACTCTATTTTTCAATCATTATATTCAAATTAGAATGTCAAACATTATCAAAAAAGAGTCAATAAATTTAAATATTTTTATGACAAAATTTGTTTAATAGATTTTAGTTGAAATATATCGCATATTGTGGGATATTATGGATGATAAGGAAAGGGTAAGTGCAGAATTAAATAAACAATATTATTTGATTAATAAAATTCTAGAGGATGTTCATCAAATATTTACCTTGATTCAACCATCAATTATTCGAATGGTAGAGTTGAAGGACTCAATATTATTAGATCACTCAGAGAACTTTAGGAGAGCGGCATTAAAATTTATCGAGATATCAAAATTAAGCAAAGAAATCGAAGATAAGAAATCTCTTTTTGATCTAAGAAATAAGTTAGAAATAGCAGGCTATTTTAGCTAAATTCTAGTTCTACTTCTCATTACTTACCTAATTCTTACCTTCACCTAACTAGACCAAGTCTTTTCTAAAAAATTTACAAGGAATTGTAAAATTCAAAATAAATCAAGAATTATGAATTAATAATTTAAAAAAATAAAAAAGAGAAAGAGATTATGAGTGAGAGTGAAGAACAAAAAATTGAAGACTCATATGATGTTGTAATTATAGGAGCGGGAAATGGTGGTCTTTCTGCAACCGCGTTTCTTGCTCAAAAAGGTTTAAAAGTATTAATGTTAGAACAACATAATTTACCGGGAGGAGTTGCGACGAGTTTTGTACGAGGACGATTTGAATTCGAAACTTCATTACACGAACTTGCTAGTTATGGTCCTGAAACGAATAAGGGTAGTGTTAGAAGGATGTTCGAGAGATTTAATATAGATACAGAATTCGTTCAGGTTCCTGAGGCTTATCGGTTAATAGTGACTGATCCTGAAGAAAAAATGGATGTTACAATGCCATTTGGAGTCGAGAATATTATCGACGCTATTGAAAAAGAAGTCCCAGATAGTAAGGATTCAGTCAAAAACTTTTTTGATTTAGCAGAGGAAATAGGAAATGCTTTTGGATATATTGGATCAACAGGGGGAAAGCCTGATCAAGGAGTATTAATGAAAGAACATATGAATTTTCTTAAGACCGCAGCATATTCAGCCCAAGAAGTTGAGGATGCGTTGGGTATTCCAAAAAAAGCTCAAGACATTCTAAATGGATATTGGGCGTATTTAGGGCTCCCTATAAGCAGAATAAATTTCACAATTTTTTGTACGATGGTACAAAATTATGCTGAGGTAGGAGGATGGATACCCACAGATCGATCCCATGGTTTTACAACTGCGTTTGATGAGAGTATTAGGAATTTCGGAGGGAGAATAGAATACAATACAAGAGTAGAAAAGATACTAGCTGAAAATGGTAAAATAACGGGAGTGGAAACTGTGAATGGAGATAAAATTAAGACAAATTATGTAATCTGTAATGCGTCTCCAACATTAACGTATAATAAACTTATCTATCCAAAATCAGAAGTACCAGAAATAGCATATAAAGATGTAAACGCACGTATTCATGGATTAACAGGTTTTGTAGTATATGCAGGATTAGATGCTTCAGCTGAAGAGTTAGGTTTAACGGAATATGGTTACTTTATCATGGACACTATGAATACTGAAGAAGTATATGATTCATGGACCATCCTTCAGCCTCCTAAGGGATTAGCTTGTGTAGTTCTTAATAGCTCACTTCCAGATGCTTCACCTCCAGGGACATGTATATTAGATATAACAACACTTTTTAGACCAGAAGCTTGGGAAAAAGTAAAACCAGAGGATTACTATGAGATTAAAACAAAAATAGCAGAAGAACTATTGATAAAATTTGAAAAAGCTACAGGGACCTCTATAAGAGATCATGTTGAGGAAATTGAAATAGCGACCCCTGCTACCTTCGCACGTTATACAAGGCATTATAAAGGGATATTTTATGGATATGAACCAGAAGCGTGGGATTCTATTGTGCCTCGATTAATGAACATGGGAAAAGATGTATATATTGAAGGTCTAGAATTCGCAGGCGGATTTAACAGACGATTGCATGGATACAGTAGCGCATTGGGTGATGGATTAATCTCAGCTCAACTAACATATGCTAAAATAATGGAGGAGCGTGGAAAAGCATGAATGAAGAAAATAAAGAAAAATTAAATGTCACTGTTAGAAGTAATACAAAAGATTTGTTTGCTTTTACTAAACTGGTTCCTAATAGAATGAAACGGATTGAACGCGCATCAAGTGAGCCGCTTACAGAAGATCCAATAAATGACCTTGCGAGAAAATTACATCCTGAAAGTCAATTTTTAATAATTAAAAGTATCAAAGAAGAGACTAAATCTACTAAAACATTCAAGTTAGTTCCCGATCCTAAATCAGAAACTAAAGAACTATCGTATTTTAGACCCGGTCAATATCTCAGTTTAAAAGTTGATGTTAATGGTATTCGAATTACTAGACCATATTCAATTGCTTCTTCACCAACAGATGTAGCTAAGGGATTTTACGAGATAACGATCAAAAAAGAAGAAAATGGATTCTTAACTCATTATCTTTGGGATAATTGGAAAGTGGGCACTAAAATTGAAAGTTCAGGTCCGGAAGGATTCTTCTTTTTTGAGAGATTAAGAGATGTAAAAAACATTGTTGGAATTGCTGGTGGCTCAGGAATTACCCCCTTTAGATCTATTGCAAAAGCAATACT
>JAGXNQ010000002.1:37343-48883 GCA_019894955.1 Promethearchaeota archaeon
GATTTTCTATGATGAATTTAAAGAGATGGAGAAAAACAATCCAAATAAATTTAAAATTATCCATGTTCTGAGTTGTGAAATCGTTTCTTTAGAAGGATGTGAAAAGGGGTTTATTACCAAAGAGATTATAGAGAAATATTGTGATGTAAACTCAACCACTTTTTTCATATGCGGACCACAAGTTATGTATGATTTCGTAGAAAAGGAGCTAAACAAGTTTAATTTACCCGTAAAGAGAATTCGCAGAGAGGCTTTTGGAGAAATTAAAGACATTTTAAAACATCCAGACTTTCCTAAAGAAGTTGCAGAAAAAACCTTCAAACTTAAAATTCATATTGGGGGTTTATCTAAAGAAATACCTGCAATAGCCACTGAATCTGTATTGGTTGCATTAGAAAGAGCAAAGTTAGCCCCACCATCAAAATGTCGTTCTGGAGAATGTGGATTTTGTCGATCGCTTCTCATTTCTGGAGATGTGTATGTAAATCCAATTTCAGATTGGCGTAGGTTGGCAGATAAAAAGTTTAATTACTTCCATCCTTGTGCCTCTTATCCAACATCGGATATTGAAATGAAAATACCAAGAAATCTGTAATAACTTTTTTTTTTATTATACAAAACTTTTATTTATAGAATTACCTTAAATCTTTAACCAAGAAGCCTATAGTTTGGTGAATTGCATGAATATTAAAATTAAATTTGGAATAATAGCATTTTTTGTAATTTTGATACAATCTGCGATCAAATTAGTTGGTGTGCTTATGACTGGTAGTCTAAGCTTCCTTTCAGAGACTGTTGATACATTAACGGATATTTTTTTTGTTATTTTAACAGTATATTCTATTTATTTGAGTCAAAAACCCCCTGATTATGAACACATGTATGGTCATAGAAAGATTGATTCAATAGGAGGATTAATTCAAGGAATCATATTGATTAATTTATATGTAATTATCATATTTACAGCAATATTATCTCTCATAGAAGAAACGTATGGTTTTATGAATCCAGGCATAGGCCTTCAATTATTAATTATTTCCTTTATTATCAACATTACATTTTCAAGAATATTAATATGGGAAGGAAAGAAACACAACAGTCTATCTCTTAGAATTTCAGGTCTAAATCTTTTCCAAGATTCATTGAGAGCGTTATTGATAATAATAAACTTCATTATTGCTCTACTTTTTAGCATAGAGTATTTTGATCCTATTTTTAGCTTAATTTTAGCAATATGGATTATTTTTATGGCAATTAAACTCTCAAAGGAAGGAATAAAGGATTTATTAGATGTAAATCCAATTAGCGCATTAATTTTAGAAGAAATAAAACTTAAAATATTCAATTTAGAACACGTAAACGCTGTAAAAGATTTGAAAGTTAGAGTAAGTGGAGAGATGTTATTCGTAGAAGTACATGTATCAGTAGAAGACCACATTCCTTTAATACATGCAAATGAAATAACTAAATCAATCAATAATTTGACCAGAAAATATTTCCCTTCATATAAAGTAGAAACAATAATAGAGATGAATCCCTTAGGCGGAGAGGCTTCAATTGGTGAGAAAATTATTAACCTTTTATATTCTATGAGAGCAGAATTTGAAGAAATCGTAGACTTTCAAGATTTAAACGTATTTAGAATTGAGGAAAAATATTTTATTTCAGTCTCAATCATAGTAAATGAAGATATTTCTTTAGAAGAAGCTCATGATGTAAGTAGCGAATTTGAAAGACAATTAAAAACTCAAGAGCCTTTAATAATCCGTATTATTACTCATATTGAATCAGAGGCATTTGTAAAAAAAATACGTGTAGAAAATGTTATCTGTACTCCTATTGAAGTAGATAAAAAATTAGAAATACAAAAATCATTGGAAAATTTGTTAAGAAGTACTAAAGAAGTTAGAGGATATCACGGATTAGAATTTTGGACAACTTCAGATTTTTGCATCCTTGAACTCCATATCTTTTTTGATGGAGTTCTTAATATCTCTAAGGTACATAAAATTGTCTCCTTTTTGGAGCAAGATATAAGTGAGATACTTAAGCAAGAGAATGTATCTGAAATTATTCTACATTCCGAACCTGTCGAAGGTAGAACTGATGGAATATTATTTTAAAAAGGAAAGTTATATTTCAAGCTAAGACCTAGTTCATTTTGCATTATTTTAATGTCTTTCTGTAAGCTTTTATTTAAGGGGATTCCTTTTAATTCATTTTCTTTTTCGTTTAAGAATTCTTTTTCTCCAGCAGTATATATTTTTTTAGCCCCTGGTACTTTTTTAGAATTCCTCAGCTCCCGCATTATATTCCCAGTAGTTTCCTTAAATCCGTCTAAAGGTCGAAAGTGATTTACATCAATTGCCAAAAAGAAATGACCAACTTTTAACCTCTTTTGATCCTTTTCAATAATTCCGGCTGTATCTTTCAAATATATTCCATTTTGTAATGCAGATGATAAAATCTCAGCAAAAGTTGCATAACCATAGCCTTTATAACCTGAAGTCGACTCACCCTTCCCACCTAACGGTAATAAAGCGGCGGTTCGATCGCATAAATCGTTAAGTACGTCTTCGGGGTTAGTCTCTGTGTTTCCATCTGCAGTAATAATGACTCCCGAAGGCAATGATTTATGAATGCGATTATATACTTCCACTTTTCCTCTCTGAATTATAGAGGTTGCACAATCGATAAGAAAAGGGAAAGCTTCATCAGTTGGAGCACCGTATGTTAAAGGATTTGTTCCCAACATGGGTTCAACTCCAAACGTGGGTGGTACTGCAGGTCTCGCATTAGTTGTTGTAAATCCGATCATTCCTTCTTCAATAGCCATGAGGGAATATATACCAGCAAATCCATAATGAGTAGAATTTCTGACTGCTACAGCTCCTACCCCAAAAATCTTTGCTTTTGCAATAGCTAATTTCATTGAATGGTATCCAATCACGTGACCCATTCCACAGTTTCCATCAATTACTGCAGTTGCTCCATTATCACTTACTATTTTGATATTTGTTTTAGGATTGTAAATCCCTTGTTTGATTCGATCATAATACATTTTACATCTTTGTATACCATGTGACTCTATCCCTCTTAAATCTGCTTGGATGATACCGTTGGCAATTATTTTAGCATCAGGTTTAGGAACTTTTAAGTTTATGAAAACATCTTCTACAAAATTCCTAAGAATTGATGGACTGATGTATACCTCATCTTCTTGAGAATTGTCAATTGATTTTGATCTTACCTTTTCAGTCATTATCATTCGTTAAAAATTATGATATAATTGTTTAGCAATATTTCTATTTAATTAAAATCATATTGAATATAAGTTGAAAGTTCGTGATTAACATTAGTTTTACTAAATTTTAACGATATTTTTAATAATTTCCCAGAAAAAGTGTTAGAAATGTGAAAAAAAAATAAAAGTTTTTTTAAAAATTAAATTTGTATTTATCTAAATGAAGTTCCTTTTTCATGATTTTAATATCTTCTTGTAAACTTTTATTTAAAGGAATTCCAGATTTGTTTCTCGCATTTTCAGCAATATATTCTTTTTCTCCAGCAGTATATATCTTATCTTGTCCAGGTTCTTTTTTGGAATTTCTCAAACCTCTTAATATATTTCCTGCAGTTTTTTCAAAATTGGAGAGAGGTAAAAAGCTTTCTATGTTTATTGCTAAGAAGAAATGTCCAACTTTGAGGCGTTTTTGACCTTTTTCAACAATTCCAATTGTGTCTTTTAGATAAATTCCATCCGTCAAAGCTGCAGATAAGAGTTCTACTAATGTAGCGTATCCATATCCCTTATATCCAGATGTATCCTCTCCTTTTCCTCCTAATGGTAATAATGCTGCTTTACCCTTTCCTAAATCCTCTAGAACTTTAGTGGCATTTGTCTCTGTTTTACCATCTTCAGTAATAACTACACCATCAGGTAACGCTTTTTTTAACCTGTCGTATACTTCAACTTTCCCTCTTTGAACAATAGTTGTTGCACAGTCAATTAAAAAGGGAAACCCTTCATCAGTGGGAGTTCCTACTGTTAATGGATTAGTTCCTAACATTGGTTCCACTCCAAAAGTAGGTGGCATAGATGGTCTTGCATTTGTAACTGCTAAACCAATCATTCCTTCTTTTATTGCCATTAACGAATAATATCCTGCAATTCCAAAATGAGTGGAATTACGTACTGCTACGGAACCCAATCCATATTTTTTAGCTTTTTCAATCGCGGTTTTCATTGCTTTATAAGCGATAACGTGACCCATACCACAATTTCCATCCCATAATGCAGTTGTCGGGCCATCATTGATTACATCAATTTTGGTATTCACTTCATAGATACCTTCTTTAATTCGATCATAATACATCTTACAACGCTGAATACCGTGTGAATCAATTCCCCTTAAATCTGATGTAACTAATACATTAGCAACTATTGCAGCGTCTTGTTCAGGTACACCAAGTCCTTTGAAAACATCCTTCATAAAGCTTTCAAGAGTGTTTGCATCAATAAAAACAAGATCATCAGTCATTTTAATAAACCACTTGTATTAACAATATATTGTTTTTTCTTATTATCACAAATAATCACTTTTTTAACTAAAACTTTGAGGAAGTATTATATGCATATCATTTGAATTTTTGAAGATAAAATTATTCACATTATTTCATGATATTAAATGATATGAGAATTAAAGTCAAAGGACGATTCTATAAAGAAATTACGATAGACGACAACGATGATGATTTAGTTTACGTTTTCCCCGATACTAAGGAATTTATCTCCATATTAAGAAGAGATATTAATCGAAAGTTGATATCAGACGAATTATAAAGATAATCCTACATCTTGTATACAATTTGCAAAAAAAAATAAAAGATTTTTTATTTTCCCCCTTCCTTAGTCCTCTTGGGCAAGTTGGGCAATGCCTGATATCCCTTTGTTGGATTGACCGCAAAATGCTCATAGCGGAATTGCCCGATTTGAGGTTTCATAAGTATTGTTATCCAATTTTACATTCCGGCGAAGCGCTCCCCTTGATGGTGGGTATCTGTGGCATTGTCTTCTGTAGGGAAGGCATAAACCCGTAATTCCGAAACCGACCAGGCCAGGGATGGAGCAGTCGTAAGGTTAGACGTTCACGCTTCAAGGTAAGGGCGTGGAGGGGTGCATTATCTGGTCATAGCACTGGGATTGAAGCCAAGATTCGGGTTTTTTATCTTATCTAAAGTGAAGCGGAGGAGTTGATCTTTATCTTCTTCAGCATAATCGATTCCGATTCTTTTTCCTAGTAGGATTTTTTTATCATCGATCTTCTCTCCTTCGGTAAAATAAAGTTCTGAATTTTTAGCGCATGAATCTTTACCATTAAATTGCTCCTTAGTTATATTCATAGCCATGCAAAGTTTACTTGGACCATCTACTAAATTCTTATAATTTTTGCCTACTTTAACATTCCGGTTTTCTCTCATTAATTCAATCCCTTCAATTGGATATAAATTTCTTATGAATACAGCACACGGAAATCCCTCTTGTTCAGTTATTACATTAAGGCAGAAATAAGTGCCATAAATATAATAAACATAAAGCGTACCGGATTTCATATACATTACTTTCGTTTTTTCAGTTTTTTTATAATTATAACAGTGACAAGCTTTATCCTTTGGACCTAAATAGATTTCTACCTCAATTATCTTTCCAATCATTCTTCCTTCCGATGTTTTTCTAACGAGATATTTTCCTAAGAGGTCCTTGCCCACTGAGACCGTATCTTTCGAAAAATATTCCCTTGTTAACCTTCTTAGCTCACTCAATTCAGAATCAATTACAAACTTGTAAAATTAAAAATTTATATATTTAAATGATTATGCATAATAAATAGTAGCTTTTAATAAAAATTTATTAACTTACGGTTAAAATGAAAGCTCCGGAAAGAATTTTAAAAACGATTGAACACGAAGAACCAGATAAGGTTCCCGTTTTTGAAAGCGCGTTTACAAATAACACAATTATGGAATTTTATGGAATTGATCCAAGAACATCTGGTGGTTATAAAGGTTCCTATGAATTTTCCTATAATGTAGGCATTGATTTAGTCCTTTCTGCTGTAAGTCTTTTCCCTAGAACGTTTCTTAAGGGTAGAAAGGGATTTATTGATGAATATGGTCGTTTAATGAAGTTTGAACAGAGTAAAGATGGTACTCAAATTCTCACATATCATGGGGGTCATTTTAAAAGTTTTGAAGATTATGAAAGTTGGGAACAACCAGATCCACACTTGAAATCGAGACTAGGACAATTTGAAAGTGGAAGGAAACTTCAAAAAAAAATGAATGACGTTGTTTTTTCTATTCCAGCTACAGGATCACTCATGGAATGTACTTGGGAAGGATTTGGAATTGAAAACTTTTCAAGAATACTAGCACGCGAAAAACAAGTCAAAAGAGTATTTGATGACCGAGGAATATTTACACTCGAGTTAGTAAAAATCTTAGCTGAAAATGACGCACAAATGGTGTTACTTTGGGATGATTATGGTTTTAAGAATGGCTTGTTCATGAGTCCCCGTCTATACCGAAAATATGTATTTCCTTGGATAAAGCAAATATGCGATGCTGCTCATAAACAAGATTGCAAAATAGTATTACATTCAGATGGAGATTTAATGGAAATTTTCGAAGATATTATAAAATGTGGAGTTGATGCACTCAATCCAGTGGAATCTACTACCGCTAATCCAGAATATGATATTTTTAAATTAAACGAAAAATATGGAGATCAGATTACTTTTATTGGCAATTTAAGTCCTATCATGCTTGCAATGGGAGAAATCTCTGAAATTGAAGATTATGCCACAAAACTAATACGTGAATTAGCACCAGGTGGCGGTTATATCTTTGGTTCAGGTCATAGCATAAATCCAGCAGTTACCATTGATAGATTTGAAGCCATGCAGAATATTAGAAGAAAATATGGAACTTATCCAATCAATATTCCCGATTAATTTTTCTCAAAATTGGTACATAATTCATTTTTCAAGTATGGAACTAGTTTTTTATTTGAAGCTATAAAGGGGAATTTCAAATATATAGATAACCCTCCTTCAATTTTATTCCCTGTAAGTGAGAAAATTTCTCCTCCAGCTTCTTTTAAAATGAGAAATCCTGCTGCAACATCAACTAATCGATTAGTTTCCCGTAAATTAATAAAAGCTTCCATACTACCCTTAGCAATTTGGCATAGTGTTAATGCGCTACTTCCTAATACTCTTACTTTGTAGTTTTTTTTTAATAAAGATCGAAAGCTATCAACATATTTGAATAAGTTTTTATTTGAAAGATTGAGTTCAAAAAAACAATCATCCGAGACATCTAGTTGAGATACTTGGATTTTTTTTTCATTTAAAAAAGCACCACTACCTTTTTCTGACCAATATAAATCCTTTGAGTTTAAATCGATAACTACAGCTTTTACAATATCCTTGATGGATTTTCCTTTTGCATATGCGATAGATATTGAACAATAGGGAATTCCTCGAGTAGCGTTGTTAGAACCATCAATAGGATCGACAATCAGCACACTATTGTTAAGAAGGGCTTCATCTTTATTACCAATATATTTTTCACCTATTTCTTCGCTAATCAATAGAATATCTAATTGCTGGTCTTCTAAACTTTGGATTAAAAATTCCTCAGCAACTAAATCTATATTCATGGATATATCCCCTCCAACACCCCTCGAAATTTTAACTCCACCTTCTTTAGTTCCTAAAAGGGGTTTTATTTTCTCATAAATGTTGATAGCTAACTGTTTTAAAAATTCTATAGTTACTTCCATTGATATTCACTAAAATCTACTGAAAACTCAAAATAATGTAATTGTATATTAATCTTAATTCTTTTGAATTGAATTTTTTAACTTGAATTCTCGTTTTTCAACGAAAACTCTAAGAATAAGAGTTATAGGAGGTTATTGTAATTCAATTTCAACAAGAACAGTTTCAGGAATTTGAATTTTCATGATAAGATGCATGCTTCTCTCGTTTGCTACTATATCAATCAATCGTTTATGAATTCTCATCTCAAATTTGGAAACTTTATTTGTGCCTTGTCCACTCACGTTTTTCATTACGGGGACTCTTAAATGCTTAGTAGGTAGAGGGATTGGACCGAATTTCTTGATTCCTTGGTTTTGGCAAACATGTTCTATTTGTTCACAAACAGAAGTTATAGCGTCTAATTTAACGGAGCTTAACCGAATGCGTGCTTTTTGCAATTTTTAAAATACCTTTTATTTCAATTTGAACTTAACTTGTATGATTAAATTTAATCTCTAATGGTAAAAAAACTTTATCAAAGTAAATACTTTGTACGAGAAAAAGAATAACCCGCTATTTTGGTTTTTTAAGTAAAATGAAAGTTTGACCCGATTTTTGTTTTTCATATTTCTTTATCAGGAACCCATTAAAACCATTATTGATAAAGGAAGAGATATAAGAGGTTAATTCTTTTTCGTCTAAAGGATAAAATTCAATGATTAATCTTCCAAGAGGTTTAAGGATTTTATGTAAATATTTAGCTGTTGCATTTATTCTTTTTATTTTTTCATTATTTTTCAATAGTCCATGAGTAATGAAATTATATGCCGAAATTGAGAGAGAATGATCAAAAACCATTTCCCTTAAGGGAAGAGAATTAATATCTGCTAAGATAAACTCAATTTTCTTATATTCTGAGTACAATTTCTTTTTTTCACCTGCTTTATATAACATATCTTTTAAGATATCAACCCCAACCACTCTAAATCCATGAGTTGATAAAATTTCTGAAGAAAATCCCGTTCCACATCCTAAATCTAGCAAAAGTGAATTTTGCTCAATTAGATTTTTTCCAGGGTCGATATCGTTTAGTTTCTTATCATATAAGTATTGGATACATATCGATGCGGTCTTTTTTTGATTTCTCTCCATCCATATTGAATCATTATAATCATTTGACATGGAACCAATATATGAATCCGGAAATCTAGGATTGGATGTTTTTCTTGACATTGATACTCAAATAGATGAAAATCTAATAATTATATAAATAAGTAAATGAATATAATTATGTTAGAATATAAATATCCATTTTTTATAGATTTACTCAATAAATAAAATATTTTATAGAATAGACGGAGTTTATATAATAAAGATGGAGTGATATGAGAAGGGGATAAAAATTGAATGAGACAATCTTAATCGTAGATGATGAACCTGATATTGTTTCGCTCACCGAGAGATTCTTGCAAATCGGTCAGTTTAATACCATAACTTGTAATAATGGTAAAGAAGCACTAAAAAAAATGGAAGACGGATTTTCAGATATATCTCTTGTACTTCTGGATGTTATGATGCCCGGGGTTAGTGGTACAGAAGTATTAGAAATTATCAAGGCGAAAAAAGAATATGAGCACATCAAAGTAATTCTCTTCACAGTTAAAAGCTTCCGAGAGGATATTGAACAAGGTAAAATGCTTGGAGCTGACGGATATATTACAAAACCATTTTCAGGTAATGATCTCTTAGAATATGTCAAGAAAATTTTAGGTCACATAAAATGAGTCAAAGCAAAGGATTTATATTAATCGTGGACGATGAAAAAGATATAACTCTACTAACCCAAAGATTTTTGGAATTGGAGGATTACAACATCGTCTCAGCAAATAATGGGAGAGAAGCTCTTCAAATCATTGAAGAACGTTATTCTGAGATATTACTCGTCCTTCTTGATATAATGATGCCACAAATTAGTGGATTTGATGTTTTAAAGAAAATAAAAGCGAACGAGAAATATAACAATATACTCACTGTTTTATTTAGCGTGAAAAATTTTCAAATGGATATCCAAAAAGCCAAGGAACTTGGAGCTGATGGTTATTTACCTAAAACAATATCTGGAAAGATACTTTTAGATTATATAAAAAAAATGTTAGAATCAAAAAAATAGAATATATATTATTTAATTTCTTCTTGTTTAAGTGATCCTTCAGATTCTATAGATTCAAGAGCTAATTGATATTTAGCTAAAACTAAAGTTGCAAATACAATAAAAATTAAGGCAATAAAGAATAAAAGATAATTTGTAAATGTTTGTCTAAAAACAAATAAACCAGCAAATATTGGAAGGAGTAGTGCGACCGTATCTAGAATTGGATACATTATAAGAAGTTTACCTCTTTGAAATCCACCTTGGTAGAACGGCACACTTGAAATATTAAAAATAGCCATTAACCAAAATCCAAGAAAAACCCATAAGTGAGCATAACTTCCTCCAAAAATGAACCAAAAGATACCAAAAGGTAATTCAAGTAGTGTATACCATTGAAAGCCTTCACCTGTCTGAATTAATGCTTGAGCAAGAATATTTGTAGCTACACCTCCAAGTGCAAACAAGATTGCACCACCAAACATCGTAAAAAGACCTTCAGCATTAGTACCTTTCTTTTTTTTGGCGATAAATAGTAAGCTAATACTGATTGGTACTACAATAAGCAAGAAAATAATAAATGAAGGTACAAATTCATATAAATCAATATCAACATCTGAAACCCCCGTGAATGCTATCATTATTGGAGAGATAGTAAGAAGGGCGATAGCAGTATATTCTAAAGCTCCCACCCTTTCCTTTAGGATAACCATTGCAGCAATAACAAAAACTATAAAACCTGTAGCCATCACGGGCTCAGTGACAATAATTCCAATCATTCCTATAGAAATTACATATGGAAACCAGCCTGCAACACCTAAGAAGAAACCAAATGCCCAAGATTTATTTTTTACTAACCACCAAAAAGTTTTTAGTATCTCCTTTATCCCACCTTCAAATTTAATTTCCACACCATTAAGTGTTGCTTGATTCAATCCCTTTTTTTGATAAACGAATGCCAAATTAAAGCAAATTGTAGTAATTACGGCTAAAATTATGCCAACAGTAACAGTTATAATATCAACTAAATAAACCATAAAAAAAAAAATTAAGAGTAGAATAAATCTTTTTAGAATTATTAATGAAGAGTTAGGGAATTATCCATATGACCAAGGCAATTATTATTATAGCTAAAAACATTAAACAGAGAGACTTCCTAAAAAAATGAGCAACATGCTTTCTTGGTTTCCTCCCATTTCTATCCAATAATTTGGGAAATAAAGTTGGATCATGAGGTTCTAATTGATACCAGTAGGCTGTAGATGACCAGTCATCACCACGATGATTATCATGACCGTGTTCAATGGTTACTATGATTTTTTTATTGAAATACACGGGATCTTCAATGTGATATCGGTAATAAGAAATTTGTCCAAAAAAATTGAAACCACCAGGCTTAATAGTACCATGATATGGTGCACAATGTTTCTTACTTTGACCGTATGCTTGATTTACATAATCTTCGGTACCCGTTCCATAAAGAGTAGGCACTCCTTTTTCTACATCTTCATCGATGAAAATCATATCATCTCCTTCTCCAGGCCAATTGATAAAAGGTAAATAAG
>JAGXNQ010000030.1 GCA_019894955.1 Promethearchaeota archaeon
TCAATCAGGACGCGTAAAATTTATCCTTTATTAAAACAATTGGATGCAGATTGTGGGGTTTTATTTGCTCCTATTGGCGAAGACAGAATCCAAACCTATACACAAATCCTTAGAGATTCAGATCAATATATCGCCGAGGATCAATTGCAAGTAAAATTCACTCCCTTAATCACACAAGTAGAAATTGATGAATTCAAGTTAGTTACTGACTATGAAGTATTGGAACAAAACGACAATGAAAATGAAGAATCTGAGGATTCAAATATTTCATTAAAATATAGAACGGATATATTTGATGAAACAGCAAGAAAATCAGAGTTTTCTGGAAAACCAAGTGAGATTAAACCCATCAAGATATATATCGCATTTTTAGAATTTATAAATTTATCAATTGAGAGACTAAAACACGACAACGGGCTGAAAAATTGGGTGAATTCTATTGAGAATTTCAATCTAGTTCTCCAATTAATCAATGGTTCAAAAAATAAGGTCAAATTTAATTTCGGAGACATGGAAAAATCTTTAAAACAACTTCAAAACCTGAATAAATCTTGGTTAGATTTGGAAAGGGAGAATAATTATGAAGAAAGTTTTAAAACTAAGAAATTAAAAATCCTCCAAGAACATCTACTTGAATTGGGCAATTTTCAAAAAGCTATCCATAGACAATTAAAGAAATTAAACTAAATTTTAAATTCCTCCTATGATATTTAAAATCCCAATATACATTACTAGAATTGAAATAATAATCAAAAGATAATTATAGGGATTTGGAAATAATCTGCTAGGTATTTTTTCTTTATATGATTGATACTGAGATTGAAATTTTACTAGTAATACGTATTTTTCCTCTACAAGACAGACTATTTCTAAGATAACTAAAACTAAGGGAATTAATAATAATCCAGTAATAGAATCAAGGATAATTGCACTTCCAAATGAAATTAGGATTAAAGCCAGGTATGTTGGATGCCTCATTATTCCATAAATTCCTTTTGTAATTAATTTACTCTTCTTTTGGGGTACTAATTTTTTTACCAAATACATGATTCTTGATCCTCCAATAATGAATATTAATCCTATGAGAGAAAACCAACCCCAAAGATCACGGAAATAGCTGAAATTCTCGGGAAAATAGAACTGAAGAAAATTAGATGTAAAAAATATGAGGATTAATAAATTTCCGAGAGATAAATACTGAAAAATTTTACCAAGAGTATTTAGTTTTTCATAAGATCTATTTTTGAATTTGGTGAGGAGAAAAATGTATGAGAAAACTTCAAGAAAATAGAAGGAGAGCAAGAAAATAACTATAATAGTGATGATTGACATTTTTATCATGTACTTTTATGAATGCTGTTGTTATTAATCTTAAGTGATTAAAAAAATTATCAATATTTACCAAATTTTTCAGCAGAAGAAATGAAGAGTTTAATATTTTTAAAAGGAATCTTCTCATGGACGACGGTACTTGGTCCTATTATAAAATGGTGATTTTCTTTTAATGCTTTCATTAAATCTTTAACATGTTGGATTATTTGATTATCATTTCCATAAGGAAGAACGTGACTAACATCGCCGAATCCTATAACAACAAAATTGGGAAAATGATCATTAATATAGTAGGGATTGCACCCTCCTTCCCATCCTTGTAATCCTTTGAAACCAGCCTTAATAATTGAGGGAATTAATTCTGTCACATCCCCATCAGAGTGTATTTGGGGGATTAAACCCCCATCTTTGACTATTGCTGTTATTTCACGATAAATAGGAGAAAAATCTTGACTCCATCTCTCTGGAGAAATAATGCTTCTACCTTTAAATGCTACATCATCTAATATGTTTAAAACTCTTCCACGATTACCTGATGCATTAATCAAGCCTTCAATGTTTATGCGTAATATTTCAGCATAAAATTTAATCAATTCCTGATAGAGTTTGGTTTTTTTTCTAAAATTCCGGCTAAAAGTATCCATTCCCATGCTTTTCCAAATTCTATCGAATATACCATCTATCATCAAAATTGGGAAGATATTTTTACCCATTCTTTCATAAATCCTTATAATTTTTAAGATCTGTTGACTCCTATCGATGATGTTCATATTTGATCTAAGTTTATCGATTATTTCTAAAGAATGTATGAATCCGCCTTCATAATAAGCCGTTTCTTTTCTTTTTGCTTGTCCATCTTCTCCAATCCGTATCGTACTACCATTTTCTTTCTTGATTTTAATACTTTTAACCTTCACACTTAAAGGAAATGGAGCGAAGACCGCATCAAATCCGAGATGAAACGGAACTTTAAAATAATTATTATTTATGGGATTGTTAAATGAATTACGTGCAAATTCAGCTTGATTTTTAGTTATGAATTCATCTCTAACATATTGAACAAATTTAGGTACCTTATCAAGCTTTAAACGTGAACTATCATCATATATTGCAAGATATCTTTCTTGAGCATGCAATTTAAACAATCACTATTGTGATTTGTTAATATTAAAAGTTTAACTATTAGAATATTAAAAAAAGAAATAAATTATTAATTAAGTATATTTGTTCTTAAATTCATTCAATTTAGATACCACTTCATCTCGCAAGGGTCCAACGATAACTTTTTCGGCTGCTGTTGTTTTAATTTCCTTAGCAAATTGCATAAATTGGTGGAGTATAGGTCCAGGTGGAAATTCGTCTTTCATATTTTCGATAAAATCTCCAAAATCATTACCTTTTACGGTTTGATCTACTTTTTTAAAAAGTTCTCTAAAAATATCATTGAGAAGGGCTTTTTTTTCTTGAGAGATCGTGCTTACAGTTCCTTCCACATCATTTGATTCACTCGATTCCAATTTAGTTGAACTTTCTGAAGTTTCTCTCCCCATAACAATTACTTCAGGCTCATATCGAGGATATTCACCTTGACCTGAGCAGCTATAATTTATAGCTGTGGAATCATTTCCCTTAAGTTCATCAATTTTAATTTTGAGTTCGGTTCCATCTTCACCATCCACTAAATCATAGGAAGTTAAATTTATCTCTACTAACTCAAATCCTTGTGGAATTTTTTCTTTTATCAAGATATTTTCTAATTCAACATCTCCTTTATTTTGGATCCTCACTGATATTGAAAATTCTCCTTCAGTAAGCCCCGGTTTAATACTTTTAAGTGTTTTGAGTTTTCTCTTGACATATTTAATCTTAATTTCTGGGTCGACAACAGGCATTTTAGTAAATGCTTTTCCTACAACCGGACTGTTAATCTCAATTTTAATAGGAGTAATGTATCGCGTCTCTGTGGGAGGTCGTGGATTTCGAGCTTTCAATGGATAGGTCAATTCTAATTTTTTATTCGGACTAAATTCACTTGCTAAGTTAAACAATTCAATATTAACACTATGCGTATTATCTGGACTTTGATCATCAGGATTTATTTCAAATTTTCGTGTATAGTCAGTTCGAGCACTGATATCGATGTCACCCAACTTGATCTTAATTTCATTAAGAAGAGGTGGAATAAAATCTGCAGGGATATCATCCGTTACTATAATCGAATCAATTGGGCTAGTTCCATTATTGATGATAGGAATAGATATTACCATATCTGTATTCGCATAAGCATCAACTTCAGGGGGATTGATTAATTTATCAATTGTTGCGCTCAATACATCATAGACAGTTGATTCCTTATTAATCTCTCCTACTAAACGAGTAATTAAAACAAATAGGGGTGTGAATTCTATTGTGGAACTTAATTCGGGAACGTCTTTGGATTCTGCTTTGAAATCAAAATCCCACATCTGTTCAGGGTTTAACATTCTATTAGGTGTTTGTGAAACAACAGTCTCTGATCCCGTAGTTATTTTATGAAAAACCTTTACGTCTTCTAATCTAACTTGAAATTCAGATTCATTGATAAATTCTACTGTGCAATCCCACATTCCGGGTTGAGATCCTTCATCACGATCTATTCCACTCATTGAATCCGTTAATCCTCGTATTTCCGGATTTAACATCGTTAGTTTGTAATTATTAACCAAGTACGCTACATTTAATGCTCCTAACTCTTTTTGATCCTTATCGGAAACATTGACTTTACAAAGAAGTTCCAATTCTAAAATTTGATGACCTTCAAGAGAAACTACATCCCAATTTAAGAAACGTGATCCACTATCCTCTACAAGTCCAGCAACACCAGATTTGGGGGGAATTATCTCAATTTCTTGAAAAAAATCGGGTATTTCCCTTTGTAATTTGATATTAGATATAACATGATCTAAAGGATTATTAAGAATTAATTTTAATCTGCAACAGTTATCATAATCAAAAAGAAATGCATTATTTACTGTGTCACTTGTATTATCATCAGTATCAAATATTTCTATGACTTTCAATGATGGTTCTTTTAGATTTGTTATTTCATATTGCTCGACAAACTCTTGTGCGGGATTTAATATCCCTGCATTTAATTCTCTATCAGAAATAGATGTATTAACTATTTCTTTTAAGTCACATACTAAATTCCAGAGTCTACTTTTTTGGGAAGGATTCTTTATTACTAGTTTTCCATTGCCAGTAACTTCCTTTAAGTTCAATGAGCCATCTAGGAGAATTTTCTCATTTTCAGTGATATCTACAACAATTAAATCAGACATTCATAAAACCTTCAATATTTTGTATAGTTTGGTGTAAATCTATTATTCTAGTGTAAAAGAAGTTTTTAATAAATAATAAAATTCAAAAATATAAACTTACGGAATTCTAGATATTTTTATGTCTACTAGTGATAATAATATTAATATCTTGAAAACGCCTAATAACCAACTATTTTGGTTCGTTATTTCAAAGTTCAACACATTAATGAAAGATGCAATTGAAGGTCCTGATTGTACAAACGCTGATTTATGTAAAGGGGATTGTTGTTCAATTAAAATTGACGTACCAAAGGTTTTAGCAGAAGAGTATATAAAAAAATCATTAGCTACTGAAACAGATTTCATTCGGAGTAATATCTTTAGTTTCCATTTAAGATTTGATGAAAAAACAGGAAAATGTTTTTTTTTTGATAATCATATTAATGGTTGTAAAATTCATAATTCAGGGATAAAACCACCACAATGTTGGATCTACCCTGCTGGGTTCTCAAATCTAAAGAATAAAAACATAAGTTGTAAGAAATTATCAGGATGGAAAATTATAGATCCAGAAAAAGCCCTGGAAGCCGAAAAACTGCTTAAAAAATACATCTTCCTTTGTCAATTGGAAGCAAAAAAGGAATTTGTAAATATTCTTAAAAGAATCGGGAATAAAGGTGGAAAGGAATCTCTTATTTTAGTAGAAAAATTAAAAATTGATATTGAATCCGTACCTCCAAGTAGTATAGGAGGATTCAAAGATATGTGGGATCGTCTCGAAATTCTCTCTGCTGAAGGATTATCGTTTCAAATGAAAAAATTTTGTCTTAAAGTCAATAAAGAATGCAAATATCTTCCTGATGACTATTTTGAATGTAATAATACATGTGATATGGTTGCACATGAAACAATTCAATTTCTACAAAAATATTTGTTTAAATTTTTAAAATCTCAAGGATTAAAAGTTGATGGAGAATATCCTCTTTACCAATTGTTGGAATCATCTTGAACTTTTTTATAATCTAACAAGAGCAAAGAGTATTTTGTCGGAAAGTTATGAAAATTCTTTTTAAACCCATATTCTGCATGTATCATCTATATATTACATATTTTTAAGATTTACACGTATAATATTAAAAATAACATTTAAATATAATAAGAGAAATATATTTAAATAAAAACGACGTGATAAAATGGAATTTGCAGATGCCTCTTTAGAAGACTTAGCAGAAAAAGTATTTTCTGAGAAATATAATTTTGAAAAAGGCCCCACTAACCTGAAAGGAAATTCAGGGAAAACCTGGACGTTCAATGCTTTAGTAAAAAGTGGTAAATTTGGTAGGTTTGGAATATTTATTAGAGATTGGAAACGAGAAATTTCAATCACTCAATTAAGACAACTACATAAAGCTTGCATTGATATTCCAGAGTTAGAAGGCGGGATAATGGTGTGCAACATCACTACAGACTTTTCTCGTGATTATAGTTCTCAATTTGGAATTCAGCTGCTCTCAAGAGGGCATCTAGTTTCAAAATTAAGAAATAGAGAATTTCAACTTTAAAATCTCTCTTTTATTTACTCCTTTTTGTTTCAATCTAATTTAAATGACAGTTATAATTATAACATTTATAATAACCTTTAAAGCTAAAATTTAAAGGAAATCATTCTAAATTGTAAAAAAATGATATCTAGAAGAGTTAATGATATTGAATATGCTATAAGAGATATAGCAGTAATAGCCAATCAAGTAGAACAAAAAGGAAAAAAAATCTACCGATTAAATATTGGAGACCCATTAAAATATGATTTTATAACACCTCCTTTTATTTCCGATGCTCTAGCAAAAGTCAGTCATGATGGGAAGAATTTTTATGCTGATTCTCTTGGGGTACTTGAACTAAGAAAAGAAATTAGTAAGTTTCTTAAGAATAAAAAGAAAATAGATGTAACACATGACGATATATTAGTGACCGCCGGTGTTACAGAAGGGATTTATTTTCTTCTTGCAGCTTTAATAGAGAGAGGTGAGGAATTTCTCATACCCGGTCCAACATACCCATTATATATCAACAACACCAAGTTTTATGATGGAATTCCCGTTGAATATGAATTAGATGAGAATGAGGGTTGGGATCCAAATATTGATGATATGCGAAAAAAAATTACCAATAAAACTCAAGGGATTCTTATTTGTTCCCCAAATAATCCCACTGGAGGAATTTTTTCCTCGGAAAAAGTCAAACAAATTATAGATTTAGCTGGTGAATATAATTTACCAATTCTTTCTGATGAGATTTATGATCAAATTACCTATGAAAAGGAATATGTATCTCCTGTATCACTTAGTAAAGACGTTCCAGTAATCGCGATGAATGGCTTTTCTAAATCTGATCTTATGACCGGTTGGCGTCTTGGGTATCTTTATTATCACGATCCTGAAAATAAATTAACTGAACTTAAGGAAGGGATGGCAAAATTAGCAAGAGCACGCTTATCTGCTAGTTCTATTGCCCAATATGCTGCAATTGAAATTTTTAGGACAAAGAGCGACCATACTAAGGAACTAGTAAGAAAATTGAAAGAAAGACGAGATTATTCCTATAATAGAATTCGTAAAATTGAAGGGATTAGTTGTGTAAATGCTAATGGGGCATTTTATTTATTCCCTAAAATTGATTTCAATGAATTTGATCGTTGGGATAACGACAAAGATTTCGTTATTGATTTATTAAAAGAAACTGGTGTTTGTTCCGTTTATGGCTCAGGGTTCGGAGATTTCGGAAAAGGTCATATACGGCTTACATTTTTACCTAATAAAGATATTTTAGAAGAAGTATACGATCATATTGAGAATTTCTTAAAATAAAAAGACAAACTAATACCTTTCAACCATTTGAGTTCCATAATTATAATCCAATTGGTTTAAATTTATTAATTTCCTCAAATTTTTTACATTGATAAATTTTTTCAACAATCTATCGATTTCTGAATAGATATCATAAAACATGTAATTTTCTATAGATATTAGCCGAAGTTTCGCCTTTTTATATAAACGTAATTTTTCTTTTTTTCTCTTTTCATATGCTTTTCCACCATAACCCCAATATTCAATATAGACATCGTATTTTGGGAGATACCAGTCATATTTGATTTTTGAACCGAGTACATGGATGGATTTCTCATATTTATGATCAATTTTAAGTAAATATAAATAATTATCAATAATCAACTCGCCTTTCGACCTAACCGCATGTCGATCTAAACAAGTATATTTTTTTATTTGAATGGATTGAGAGGGTTCTATTTTTGGTTTCTTTGTTTTTTCGTTCTCTCTTTTTTTCTTTAATAATTTATATGTTATAAAAATAGCAATTAGTAATATCAAATACCCAATTACTAAAGAAATGGTTTCTTGCATATTCCCGAGGAACAACGAGTGTATCTGATATAAAAATTTATGGAGACTCTAAATTTGTTTATTTACTTAAAAATTGCACTTGAGTTATCTCATCATCATCCTTGGTGAACTTAATAATATTTTCAGCGTTTTCTTCAAATGTATCGTCATGAGAAATTACAAATAATTGACGAAAACCTTTGATATTCTGAATGCATTTTGCTAAATTACTGCGTTTATCTTTATCTAAATTTGTTGTAGGCTCATCAAAAAATGCAAAATCTGCATTTGTAAAGATTTTTAAAATGGCAAGGCGTATAGCAAGAGCAACAGCCATTTGCTCTCCACCAGATAATTGGCGAAATTCCCTTACGCTATTATTTGTTTCGATTTTAACATTATAATCATTTTCCCATTTTAACTGAACATTTTCTATATCAAAAAGATCACGATAAATATCTGAAGCAATTAAATTTACTCGTTTTAGGAGCGACTCAGTAATTTTGGGAGCCGCTTCATCATACCAAGTCCTGATTGTATCAGTAAATTTATTCAAGAACTCTAAGCTTTCTAATTTATCATTAAGTTGCTCTAGTTCCTGTTCTTTTACCAACATTATATCTATTTGTTGGGATAAATCTTCATAGTTCTTACTCTCATTTTTTATACTTTCTTGGATTTTGATATGAGATTCATTAATTTCATCTTTTTTTAACGTAATACTATTATATTCCTCAGCATCAAATGAATCTTCAATTTTATTCTTATTAACTAATTCAATTTTCAGTGTTACCTCGATTTTCTTTAATTTGTTCTCATATTCATCTACCTTAGTCTTTAATTCTGGTAAACGTTGAGCAAGTTTTTCGTTTTTTTGAAATTGGGTATGATTTTCTCGTATTCTATTCATTCTATCCGTGATTGAATCTAATGTTGTAGATAATTTTTCAGTAGAATCTTTAGCTTTTATCTTTAAAGTTAAGTTTTTTACTATATTGATTTTTTCATTTTGTAAATCTTTAAGCTCTTTAGATAATTTCGGTAAAGAATTTTCGAATTTATCCTTTAAGATATGATATTGTTTTACTTTTTCCTCTAAAGATATCTTACTTTCCTTCAAAATGCTTAAAGTTTCTTTCTCAAGTAATTCATCTTTGAGATCATTTCTAATTGTTTTAATCTCACTCCCTAACTCTAGTTTCTGTTTTTTAAGAATGTCTATTATCAATTTAGACTCCTTTAGGGTATCGTGTTCTTTCTTAATATTTTCATAATCCACTAATTTCTTCTCATTGTCAAGAAACTCTTTCTTTTTTGGATTAAGGTTTTTCTTCAACATTTCAATTTGCTTTTCAAAAATCTTTTCAAGTGATTTTCCTTCAATATTTTTACATTCTTCATTTAAAATAGGACATTTTCCCATTTTGGAGTGTTCTTTATTCATTTCTAATTGTTTTAATTCGGTTTTTAAAACAAGAATATCATTTTCAAGATTTCCTTGATTCTCAGTAATTTTCTCAAGTTCAGCAAGTTTTGATTCAATATTAGGAAGATTATTTAAAGATTTCTCTTTATCACCAATATCTTGACTAATAGAAGTGTACTTTTCTCTAGATTCATCCATTTTATTTCTATAATTATGAAGTTTTGAAGTCAACTCTTGTTGTTCTTCAATTTTCCTTTGTAATTCTAAATCTTTATAATAATCGGTTGTGTAACTATCTAAATCATTTGCAGAAGATTTAATTGTATTTATATCTTGGACCTTATTTTCAATTTTTGATTCAACTTCAATAATACTATTTATTTTGTTCAATTCTTGGCTTAAAGTCTCATACTCCTCATAATCCTTTTTAGTTTGGAGACAAATTTTATCCGATTCTTTTGCTTCTTTAAATTCTTCCTTTTTCTCTTCATTCCTGGAAATAATTTCCATTCTTTTAGTCTCTAAATCTTTAATTGATTGGATTTGAGTGTCTAAATCTGATTTTAGATTTGTTAAGAGATCATAGTTCTCAATGACTCTTTTCAATTGAAAATCTAATTCGATTTTGCTCTTTTGAAGTTTAGCTAAATTCTCTTCTGAACTTTTTGCTTTATCTAATAACTCATCTTTATTGATTAAATATCCTTTTACATTTTCAGCAGCATTTTCAAAACGATGAATATCTTCTGAAAATAAAGTTTTAATACCCATTATCTTTTTCCATATGGCCCGATAAATTTTTACTTGTAAGATAGGTTCAAAAAAGTCTTTTCTCTCTCTAGGAGGTTTAAGAAATGGTGTTGTGAATGTACCTTGAGGTACTCCTACGGAAGTGTTAAAAAGGTTTGGCAAATTGAATTCAGGCTTTAATCCTAATTGCGTTTTTAGCCATAGTTGTAAACTTGGTTTATCATTAATCCCAAATAATATAGTACCCGTTTTAGCATCTGAGACTTCAATGACATTGGCCAGTTTTCCAATCGTTCTTTTTATAATAAATTGATCATGATTTAATCCTACTATCCAGACTTTAACAGATCCATGATTCGTACGATTTAAAACATCTTCACGAATATAACTTTTCTGATTACCCTGCAAGAAATCAAATAGATTAAATCCAATCATACTTAGCACTGTTGATTTCCCAGTGCCATTTTGACCTAGTAACACATTTAACCCATCTTGAAAATCTATAGTTGTGGACTTATGAGTTGCAATATTCTCAAGTTCTACTTTTGTAATTATCATATTCATTAATCATCTCCAGATTCATCAAAACCGTCATCAATAAAATCATCAAGATCGGCAAAATCATCATAATCGCTAAAATCTAGATTCTCTTCAGCTTTTATTTCTCTGATTTCTAAATTCTCTTTTTCATTATCAAGTGGGGCCATTTCTTGACTTTCTATGATAGTTTTTTTATTATTTAATTCTAATTCTTTGAAGTCTGGAATGTTTACTACACTCCATTGAATCATTTTATCCTTAAGTTTTTTATAATTAGGTTTCTTCAAGATTAATTCTTCTTTAAAATCATCTAATAAACCAAGTATTTCAGGTTTTAGGGATTTATACTCTTCATTCTGTTCTATTAACGAACTGAAAACATAATTTTCGATTTTATCAATTGTTAATTCGTCGTCTTCAATTTTTATTAAATCTAAAGTAGAAAATAGTTCTTTAGAAGAAACCCGAACATCTAAAATATCAAATTTCTCTTTTATCTCTTCTCTTAGCTTGTTTAAATTGATTTGTAAACGAGAAAATCCAATTTCTCCGATTAATTTGAAAGTTACAATTGGGCAATTCAAATCATTCTTACTAACTTCTTGATTTACATTTCGAAGTGGCAATCCGTACTGTTTTAATTTCTTTATGATATGATCTATAGCTTTATCAAAAGAACCCATTCCAGTAATATCGATATCACGAATCTGAAAAAATTCCCTATTAGGGATCATACTAGTGTTTTTAGACCCATTATCGCATTCTATGATTTTTAAATCCTTTTGATAATATTCCCTTCCAGAAATTTCTGCTAGAAAAGCTCCTCGAATATGAGGGAGTTCAGTAAGATCATTTAATTCTAAACTTCCTGGATTATATATCCATTCATCTTGCTCCTCAAGTTTATAATTCTTATGATAGTGACCCAAAGCTAAATAGTCTATTTTATCATGTAATTTTTTTAGATTAGGAGTCAATTCAATACCAGGTTTTGATTTATCTTGTCCTTCAATACCAAAATGCATCATTAAAATTTTAAATTTATCATCTTTTTTAGGTATTGCTTTATAAATTGCTGGAAAAAGGTGTTTAGTAAAACTTCCGTAATAAGGAAGTCCATAAATTACGGCATCTTTAATTTGGATCATTCCACCTCTATGATTTGAGATAGAATATGGTTGAAAAGTTAAATCTTTATTCAATTTATCATAATCCCCTGCGAGCAAGATGATTAGATTTAGATCGGCTAAAAAACTCATCCATGAATTAGTTGTATAAATGGGATTATCATGATTTCCCTCTATACATATTATCGGAATCTCACGATTTAATTCCTTGGAGCTTCTATCTTTAAAATCTCTTATTGAGTAAAATACCTCGCTCAAAACAGAAGGATTAATAGTTTTACTATCAAAAAGATCTCCAGATACTAATACAAAATCAACCTTTTCACTAATAGCATGATCCAAAATCCATTGAAATGCTCGGAAATAATCTTTATATCTTTCTTTCAAATTGTATTGTCTCTTTCCGAGATGAAGATCAGATACATGGATGAATTTTATCGGTTCCATTATATTCACTTAAATAATTTTTATTTCTTATATCTATATGCTATTGTTTCTTTTTCCTTTTTTTCATTAACTATATCAATCAACATTTCCTCATTACAAAATGTATATGCATATTTCCTAATATGAGCTGCTTGAGTCATGATAGTTCTATCATTTGGTATGAACCCTAGAAACTTTTTACTCATGACCAATATTAGTTTGTATTTAGCTCTGGAGGTTAATACATTAAACCTATTTAAATTATAGATAAATTCGCTCTCAGCATCTAATTGATCCTTATCTGATAACCCAAATGAAGCTATAATGATATCTCTATCAGATCCTTGGAATTTTTCGACTGAATAGACAGTATTTCGTAACCTCTTCATTAATTCGGTATTTTCTAAATTTGTTAATCGATTTGTATCACCAGTTAATCCGTCAAAGATCTTTCTTATAATCAAACGTCCTTGAGCATTATGTGGTGCGACAACACCCAACCTTTCTTTCCAGAAGTTAATTTCCTCACTTTCGGTTCTTGGAAGAATTATCTTGAAATAACTGATCGTAAGCTTAGAAACTAATTCTGCTTCAAGAGCGCTTACTCCAATTTCATATTCTCTTTCATGTAAAATAACAGAAACAACTTTTTGAGGATCTAATACAGTTTTAATCCATGGTTTTTCTTCAGTATCGATTTTTCCTTCTAATAATTTTTGCGCATTTTCCTTACATGGAGTTATATCTTCATATAATAATAAAGCAGAAGTGAAATCAACAATGTCTTGATGCGAACGATAATTTACCTTCAACTGAACATTAGAGATCTCCTGTTTTCTGACATAATAAGTAAACAGACTCCCTAAGACATCTTCTAAGTTTTTAGGTGGTTTAATTGGTTGTACAGGAGGTAGTTGATTGTAATCTCCAACAATTATAACTTTCGATAATGTTTCGGGATCAAGTTTATTTTCGAGTACAATTTCTTCAATAAGGCTCTTGTCTTTGATTAGGGTACCAAGATCTGCAGAATTTGGGGCCGGGAGTTTAGGTTTTAACTCAATGTTTTTTTTAATAATGAATTGCAAGCTCGATAAAAAGTAATGGATAGGAACTTGACTTGCTTCATCTACGATTACTAAATCAAACGCGAATTCTGGGTCAACTCGTTCCACCAGATGATATAATTGGTGAGCATTTGCAAAGATAATAAAACTCTTTTCAAGTGATTCCTCCAGATGGATTTTATTTGTTACAGTCCGTATTTTTCCATTCAATTTCCAAGAAGTCCCTTTTCTAAGCAAATCATCAACATCTCGACATCCATTTTTTGATTCAATTTTTTTTTGATATTCTGATCTTAAATAAACTAACTGTAAATGTGAGGATTTAGTATGATTATCCAATTTATCCTTCCCGATTCGAATTTTTTCTAAAACAACCTTGAGCGCGGCATAAGAAAAACAAGTTACTAAGATTCTAACGGTTTTTTTCCCATCACGAAGACATCTCTCATAATATTCATCTATTAGAGCGGCTATTGTTTGAGATTTTCCAGTGCCCGGAGGCCCTTGGATTCCAGAAATCACGTGATTTAAAGAATTGTTTATTGCAATAACTTGAGACTCATCGGGAATAGGATTTATTGCTGTCAATAATGTTGCATTGAGATTTTTGTGGGGAACGGTTTTTAGAGAAGATATCACTTCAGGTAAATATAAATAAACAGAGGGGGTTGAAAATTCCCAATTGTAAGGCCAATATAACTCTTGCTTTGATCTTATATTCCATAAGTAGGATAATCTAAATCCCAACCAAGATTTGCCTAAATTACATCGCTCTAATAATCCATTTTTTTTATATAATTTATTTGACCAAACATCCATTGATGTATGGTATATAAACCAAGAAAAATGGTTCTCAATACCTTTATATTCATCTAACCTGTTGCTGTTCGTTTCTTGTGAAAAAATATAATACCCATTAATTTTTGGATCCCAGACCATTTCTTTGATGATAATCTTCCATTGTTCTAGTTTTCGTATCGTATTTGCATCCCTTTCATTGTCGGGAAGTAGATATACACGATCTCCTGGATTAATATTCATGTTACTAGAAAGAGAGGTAATTTTAAAATCACATATATTTTTCTTTCCTGTTGGGCTCCAAATTCTCAAATCTTCCACTTGAGCAGCTGCTAGTTTTCCAATACTAAATTCAGGGAAAGTAGTTCGGAAATATTCTGTATCCATTTCTTCCATGGCTCCAGTATACTTGGAAAATAAGTACCATACTTGACTAATAGGGTGAAATTCAGTACTTAGGAAAATGCTATTAAATTGAGTTTTGTTAATAACTCTTACATTCTTGGATATAATATTACTAAATTGATTTTGAAATTTATTTCTTAAGGCGTTAATCGTTCGGACTTTAACCATAACTTGCTTAATTATTTCTTTTTTTTTTAATTCTCTTTTTTCCTTATCCTCTTTTTCTAAAATGAATTCGTACCAATTATTAAAATCCATGTAATTAAAATGAGGAATCCAATACTTCTGTTTTACAAAATGCCCAAATTCTTTTTTAGCTATCTCATGCCACGTATATGAAATAATACTAGGAAAACCAAAAACGGATTCTGCAAATTCTTGTACATTAAATAATTTCTTGTGTTGATAAGGATGAGACACTTCGGAGTCAGATGGCGTAAATAGTGAAATTATTGAATCAAAGGCAACGGCTACTTTTTGATTATTAATTATATAATTTAAATTTCTTTCAAGCATATCTTGGAAATTATTCAATTGTCTCTTAGACCAATAAAATAAACTTGTTGAGGGACCATAATATCTGCCTGCTTCTTTTGCATCAATTACAACATAATTTTCGATTATATTACACATTTCCAAAAGATAATATAATCTTAAAATAATGATTACCGCAAAGTTCCCCTCGGTTTCGTCAGAATCATCCTCGTTAATATTTGCAAATTGATATAAAACGACAGTTTGTTTTCTTAAAGTTCCATCTGATTTTTTATCACCTGCGAGATAAATCTTCACTTTTTTTAATTTTTCAAGATAATCACGAAAGGAATGGACCACATGAAGAGGTATTTCATGAACAAGATGTTCATTTAATTTCAATTGAAAATCCTCATCTGATTTTGAATTATCCTCCCAATCATTCCAAATTCTCCACCAATTTTCATATATACGACTGTATGGTGCTTTAGAATGAACGGACATAAAGAGAAATAATCCTGCCGCATAAACTCTTTGATTTGCTGGATCAGTTTCCACAGCGAGATTGATTCCAATTGTTGAATATTTAGGTATTGAATATGCGTGAATCTGTCCTGGTTTGGGTTTTATCATTTTATCTTCAATTATTGCTCTAGCTTTAAGTTCTAATAGAGGTAATTCTGAATAGATTGGTTTAGGTGTATCTCCTATATGAATAGTGTTAATTCTTGAAGCAATATCATCTATCGTAGAAAATTTATATTCATTCCTTAATTGTTGAGCAATAGACATGGTGGTATAGGGAATTAACGCTAAATCCCAATCATTCGGTTTTGTTTTTCCATCCATCCCAAGTGAATCTTTACAATCCTCAATAAAGTAACAAAATCCACAATTTGGTTGAATATTTACAGGGATATCATCAATATCACAAGGAGCTAATTTCCATAAATTTTTTATTTGAGATATTACATCCCTAAGAATTAAATTAGATTCTTCCCATTGTACAGTTATAGTTTCAGGAATGAGATCTTCAATATTTTTTATCTCAAGTAACTTCTTTTCATTTAAACGTGGAATAATACCGTTATATTCAATATTTACAAAAAACTTAGATGATAATTTATTATCTATTAAGTAGTGAGTTAAAGTAAACATGTAGTATAATACTTCAATAAATTGCTTCTTTCCAATATTCTCATCCCTAATGTTTTTTATATCAATAACAGAGATGCTATACCTTGTTTTGAGCTCTTCTCTCGGGATAGCACGGAGGGCTCCATCTGCTAAAAGTTCATGAAATTGTTTATCTAAATCCGTTTCATGACGAATGATCATTAAATCGGGTCGTTGCTTAGCCCAAAAAAAAGGAGTTGTACCAGTTTTGGATCCTGGGAAAAAATTATGGATAAAAAAACTTGGAGGAATTCGATATTCATGCTCCAATAAAACCATAGATTCTGTATGTTCCTGATTATAATAGTTTAACAATAAAATAGGATTAAGGTATGACTTTTTAACATTTTTTTCTGGATTTAATTGATAAGTGGCTCCTTTTAGGTTGATCAATTGTTCATAGACACTCTGTTCATATCGACGACCTAATTCTGTTAGATTTTCTGAGCTTCGATGAATTCTTTGAGGATCTACAAGCAATCTGTTTGGATCTCTCCAGAGTTTAGGTATAGTTTGAGATAAATCCAAAAAAAGCTGTCTTTTACATTCTGTTTGGATGAATCTGGTTAATACTTGTTTATTAAAATTTCGCTTCTTCATTATCTTTCCACTTATCTTATTTTATCTTTAATATTTAATTACTTCAACTATTACAAGAAGCTTTTTTAAAGAATGACTTTAATATTTCTTATTTAATATATTATTCTTTGTATTTAAAATTCAGAGACACCATTAGATTAATTAAAATAATCTAAATTAAGTAATTTCTATAGTGTTAAGAAAAAAAGAAAAAATAATTTATTAAAATTTTTATAAATCTCTATCTTTGACTGTTTTGCGCCCGTTTGCTATAGCTCGAGCTATAGCTTTATCAAGCATTCCTGAAATAATACCATTTAATACTTCTCCATCTAACACGGCACTTGCAGTGTTACAGTCTTTGTTTTTTATATATTCTCTTATTTTAGACTTGACAAACAAAGAGTCTATTTTATCTACTTTTTTGGCCATTATACATCATCCCTCAGAAAAAAAAAAAAAATTATAAAATAAATTTGTTATTAATATTAATTTGCATACAGTTTTTTTTAAATGTTATTGAAATCCATTATCAACCGATATATTCTCATTTTTTTTTTTTCTCATATTTTGCGGCTAAAAATACTTATACATATAAAATATTAATTCCACATATGTTATAATAAGAATATTTTAATCCAGTTTACTAATTAGATAATTTAAACCTCATTTTATTTTTAAAAATTTCTAAAATTTAATTTAAGAAGTTACTGATTAAGGAGTATTGAGTTCATATCTCAATAATCAAATTACTACAAAATCAAAATTTTTGGTATTTTTATAAGATAATAAAAAAAAAGTTAGTGCGTTAATTCGTATTAACAAAATGATAATTACTTCATTCTATTTATTTTGGAGGTGCTAAAACGATTTCAATGGAGGAAACGTTATTGCTTTGTCCGTTTTCGCCTTCTAATTGTTCGGTAGAAAGTGTAATGCCTTTATATTCAGTTCCTTTTAGGAATCTGTTGCGGAGAATTTCGCATACATCAACAGCATGTGAGATAGCTCTCCCGCGTGCCTTAACGGTGCAATCTTCACCTTTATTGAGTATCATCATCGTTGCCATTACATAATTCATTGTTGGTCTTCGCCCAACAAAAACGGAGTTTTCTTCTTTATCAGCCATATATTTCACCAATTTTTTATTTTGTATTTTTGTGTATTTTATGTTTACTTGTTTTCATAGTGTATTGCAGTATCGCAAATAGAATTGATTTACGATTATTAACATTGTTATCAAATTTAAGAAATCTTAAAAATATTATTAAAAAATAGTACAATTGTTAACTTCAATTAAATAGATGTTAAGTATTCAATTAATCAATTTATTTCTCTTTAGGGTCTCTTTTAGAGTCTTTTTCTTCCTCCTTAATGAAATCCCTAACAATACTAATGATTAATAAAAAAGAAACTATAATAAGTAAGGGGATTAACAATCCAGATTCTGTAAGTACTATTTTTATCCAACCAATAAAAGGTATGCCTCCAACAACTACTCCAATCACCCTATCTCCAGATATTGGAATAGGATCTGGTAAAGAATTGGCATCTCCCTTAGTGGTGAAATACCATGATAATGTACCATTATCATACCATTTATCAATAACTCGATGAACAATTGGATCTAGAGGTGCACTTGCCCATAAACCATATGCATCGAAAACAATTATATCCCCTTCTTTTCCTACAATTGAGCCATTTTGAATTAGAGAAGGATCTCTCCCTTGTACGAATAGAATATCTCCTTTATTGATAGTTGGTGTCATTGAACCGGATACAACAACAACTATAGGAGTTTGAGAATTAAGACTAAATTGTAAAACAAAATAAATAATAAATGACCCACAAAAAGCAAAGATAATCAATAATACAGCAATTATGACTTTTTTTTTTACAACTGGTTTCTTATTATCTTCTGAAGGGATTTTTTTGCTTGTTGCTTTCATAATTATGATATTTAGAGGTTCCTTGAGTTATAAAATAATAATAAACATTTATATTTTTATAGCACGACTAATTTTTTTCAATTATTTTTATAATACGTTGTAAAAGGTTTTTTCTTTCAAATTTTTAATCTAATCATATAATTAGAGTTAAATTTTTAAATAATTGACTCAACGTAGCAATAGGATAATCAATCATAGAAAAGTATCGAGAAGAAACTAATATAAATGATAACATCTTATTCATTTGATGTCAGTATCGATTTGATCTGAAAAAAATATAAGGGCATTGGGTTAAGAAGATAATCATGTTTATGGAAGAACCTCTTTCAAAAGAAAAAATTGTCGCTTACATTATAGATAAAGTTGAAGATTTGGGATTTTCTGTCGAGAAAAGAAGAGTTATATCCTTTATTAATAATTTCTATGAAAAGTTTAATCGGTTACCTGGAGATAAAGAAATTAAACCGATCATATTAAGTTACATGAAAATTTGTAAGGAAGAAGAAGAAAATCAATTAGAGGAAATGATTGATGTCCTTGATGAGGAAGATTTTAATCATGGAATATTTAGCAAGGAGTTGTATAAAGATATGTTAAATGGTTTCATGCCTGATGGAGATATATTAATCATCCCTAAACCAGAAGGTCGACGAGTCTGTCCTATATGCGGTGATTCTAATTTATATAAAATCCATGAAATGACTGATAAATCTGATGTGCTATGTGCTTATCCACGAATTTATGGTAAAAAATATTCTTGCGACCAGTGTGGAGTTCTTTGGAAAGAAAAATAGATTTATTAAATTTTTCTAATTAAATTTCGATTGTATTGTTATTTCAAGAAGATAAATACCCTCTCTTTCAAACTATCTCATAAATTTGAAAAGGTATTTATATGTTAACATTTAAAATAACATTAAAACATATATTCAAACCGTTTCATAAAAATTATTCGACGTGAAATTTATGGTTGATTATGCTATAGTCTATAACTCAATGGCAAATAAAGGAAAAGTGAAGGAAGAAATAGAAGATGTAAAGAAGTATTTAAAGAATCTCAATGTTTCTTTTGATTTACACGCAACTGAATATGTCGAACATGCAATACAACTAGCTAACCAACTTGCTAAAGATGGTTATCGCGTAATTGGAGCAGGAGGTGATGGAACAGCAAATGAAGTGTTGCATGGAGTCATCACTTCAAATACTGGAGCATTATGCGGTTTCATACCCATGGGATCTGGAAATGACATTCCAGCAGCAATTGGTTATAGAGCAGATATAAAACGTGCCTGTGAAATCATTGCTGAAGGATATTCAGGAAAAACTGATATAGGTCGTGCCAAAAAAGATGATGGAACTGAACGTTATTTCTTAGGAATTGGCTCTCAAGGATTCGATAGCGAAGTAGCTCGGAGATCAAATGAAGAAAAAGAGAAGGACTATAATATGATTATTTTAGATGTATTAAAAGAATGGGAAAGCCAAGAAATCATCGTTAAAATGGATAATGATACGTTTGAAGGTGAAGCCACTCTTGCTGCAGTTGGACTCTCTGGAGCATATGGTGGAGGAATGTTTATTTGTCAAAGAGCTAGTCTTGAAGACGGTCTTTTTGATATAAGTATTGTAAACATTGATAAGATTAAATTAGCTAGACAATTTAGAAGAATGTATAATGCCTCACTACTCCCTCATCCTGATATTCAAGAATATCAGAGTAAGAAAGTGAGAATAGAAATGAGGACGTTTGAACGGGAATCATATGTAAGCCAAGTTGATGGTGAAGTATTAGGGCCACTTCCTATTAATTATGAATGTATTCAAGATGGATATGAATTCATACGACCGAAAATAAATGAATTTGCTGAAGAATTTAAAGAGAAATATGGGCATTACTTCTGGGAATGCACTCATTAAGGATATTAACGATTTGGTAGACATTCACAATGGATAGTTGGAACTCTATTTTCAAGGAACAGGGGAAAGTATTTACTAAACCCCATCGTGATATGAAGGGTATCGTTGATCTTTTAAAAGAAAGAAATGCGAAACGGGTTCTGGATTTAGGCTGTGGTGGGGGTCGCCACTTAGTTTTTTTTGCAAGTCAAGGATTTGAAGTTTATGGCCTTGATGCTGCTACTAGTGGTATTGAAATTGCTAGAAATTGGTTGGCAGAAAATAATCTAAATTGCAATTTAACGATTCACCGAATGGAAGAGAAATTTCCCTATGAAGATTCCTTTTTTGATGCTGTGATTTCCATCCAAGCAATGCATCATAATAAAGTTAAAGAGATAAAATTCACAATTCGAGAAATTAAACGTGTCTTAAAGCCCGATGGGATAATATTCATCACATTTCCGATGTTCGAACTTTTAAAAAAAAAAAATCCTTGGCCGTTAGAAAAAATAGAAAAAGGGACATATCTCCCCCTTGAAGGACCTGAAAAAGGGCTTCCTCATCATTTTTTCACCGAACGAGAAATCTATAAAGCTTTCAAAGGATTTGATATTAAAAAAATTTATCTTGATAGTTCAAAACATCGTGCGATTTTGGGATTCAAAAAATAACCTTATCTATCTCAATCTTTTTTTTTTTTAAAGTATAATGATAGAATCTTAATATTAAGTACAATTTTAGAAGAATAGAATGCACGATAATAAAATGAAATATCGAAAATTAGGATCTATAGATTGGAAAGTATCTGCATTAGGATTTGGAGCAATGCGACTTCCTACAAAAAAGATCTTACCCCGAGTAGATTGGGATGAATCAATAAAATTAATTCGTTATGCGATTGATAAAGGAATAAATTATCTTGATACGGGGTGGATCTATGGTCTCGGAGCAAGTGAAAAAGTAATAGGGGAAGCATTGAAGGATGGATATAGAGAAAAAGTTTTCCTCGTCACCAAATTACCAATGTTCCTTGTCCGAAAACCAGAAGACTTTAACAAATATCTCAACCAACAATTAAAAAGCCTTCAAACTGATTATTTAGATGCTTACTTCTTCCATGCACTCTCGAGAAATCAATTTAAGAAATTAAAGGAATTAAAATTAATAGAAAAAATGGAAGAAGCTAAAGAAAAGGGAATGATTAAACATGTAGGATTCTCCTTTCATGACACTCTTCCCGTTTTTAAAGAAATTATCGATTATTATGATTGGGATCTTGCACAAATACAATACAATTACATGGACACCGCTATTCAAGCAACTCATGAAGGTTTAAAATACGCCCACGGAAAAGGAGTAGCAGTTGTAATAATGGAACCCGTTAAAGGGGGAAAATTAGCGAATCCTCCACTGGAAGCATTAGAAATAATGAAAAAAGCTGAAAACAAGCGAACGCCTGTTGATTGGGC
>JAGXNQ010000031.1 GCA_019894955.1 Promethearchaeota archaeon
TTTTTACACTCTACGTTAATTTTTAGAAGTAAATTTAAATCTATTTTCTACTAGATTTGATATTTTATTATTAAGATACTTTATGATTAAAACTTACTAATTAAATTTGAAATAAATGTGGGAATAAATTCCACAGTACACTTCAAGGTAAATTTATTATTTCAAAAAAATGTATGATCAATTATGGATACAAGAATTGCTGAATTTAATAAGATCCATATTTCAAAATACGTACCTGAGTTGGATCTGCTAAATAGCCCCGTGTTGAATACTCAAGAAAAAGATTTTCTGGCCGAATTATATGATTTTATCGAAAAAGAGCTTGATGGGGATCTCAGAAAATTAGAGGAACTTAATTATATCGTTGAAGAACCTACTCAAGAGAAAAAGAGAGAGCTTGTCGTTAATATAATGAAGAAGCTATCTGATAAAGGATATTATTCAACTATTTTAAACGAAGATGAGCATGAAGTTGGGAGAATCACTCGAAATACATTAATTGCATATGCAATATGTGGTGGTAGATGGAGTGAATATAGTGAGAGGTATATAGCAGGAAATTATAGCATTGAAATGGGAAGGCTTGCAGGGGGTACTTTATATTGCAACCCTGTGAATTATGCATCAAGTGAATCTCAAAAAGAGAAATTTTTAGTTCCAGTCGCAAAAAACGGTCAAATAGGAGCTTCTGCAATGACTGAATTTAATGCAGGATCAGACATTTTTCGAATGGAATTGGCTCTCCATGAAAGAGATGATAAAATTATTGCCAAGGGAAAGAAACTCTTCATTACTAATGGGATGATTGCTGATTACATCATCTTATATGGTCGTTTAAACAATGGTCAGTTAAGTGCAATTGTGGTTGACACTGAGCATCAACAACTTAAAGATTTTAGGAGTGCTAGAATAAGAACCTATGGAATGACAGATGCTTTCGTAAGCAGATTGATATTTGATAGGGTAGAAATTCCTAAAGAGAACTTGTTAAGAGGTCACGGATTGGATATTGCATTTCACCAACTAACTGAAGAGCGTTTAGTAATTAGTGCGGAAGCATTAGGTGATACAATGAAAAAGCTACTCTATTCTCATGCTTATGCTTTACAAAGAATACAGTTCGAACGTAGACTCCATCAGTATCAAGTGATTAGATTTCCAATCTCATCCAAAATCAGAGAATTGAATTTATTATTTTCGGCGCTTATACAGAATGTGAGACAATTAGATAAAAATCCCGAATTAGCAGGTTCAAAATTAATGGCAGCTAACGCAATGGGATTAAAAATCAGTTCAACGGAACTAGGATTTGAGAGTGCCATTCATTGTTTCAGGACTTTAGGCGGAAGAGGATTTACAAGGCAGTATGCTAATGAAATAGGATTAATGGATCCGTATTGTATGGTACATGGTGGAGGAAGTAATTATGTCTTAGAAGATAGTGAATCAAGAAGATTCTTCAAGTTTAAACCTTCACGTAGTGATTTGGATGATTCAATACCTAGAATTGACTATTAATCACTATTTTAATATTAAGTTACTATAATTCATCACCGATTAAATTATTAAATATCTTTATAGATTATATATTGAAGATGGACCATTACCAAGTCTTTGACCAATTTAATATCACTCCTTTAATAGAACAATATGAAGGATTAACAATTGAAGAACTTTATCCCAATCATCAAATTGTTAATAATTCAATGGGTCAATTTATGGAAATCATATGGGAAAACGTTGATATCCCCCAAGATCTCAATCTAAAGTCTTCTAAAAAATCCCTAATCTACAACCTCAAAACAGTATATCACATTGGAGACTATATTGAAAAGCGTCTAAAAAGCCGTGGAGTTAAGTCACTCTATGATTTAAAGCACATGATTAAATACGGAAAGCCTGCGAATGAATTATTAAAATTTATAAAAGAAAAAGATTACAATGCATTACTTACTAACCAATGTATTTATGATATCGATACAAGCTTCTGCTTTAATTTGAAAGATTTTTTGTTTCTTGATATCGAAACTTTAGATCTTTATGATAGTCCTATGATAATTGTTGGATTAGGATATTTTACCAATTCATCATTTGAAATTCATATTCTATATGCTAGAGATGTAAGTGAAGAAATTGCTATTTGTGAGCATTTAAAAGATACTGTATTTCCCAAATTCAAAAGCTTTGTAACTTTTAATGGAAGATCATTTGACATACCCTACATGGCTAATAGGTTCCTCTATTACAATGATCATAATCCAATGATTAAAGAACAAGACAAACCATACGATTCAGTTAATACAATTTACCACCATATTGATTTATATCACAATTGTCGCAGGAAATTTAAAGGATTATTTGAGAAATATAGTCTGACGAACATGGAAGAAAAACTACTTGGTTTCAAAAGAGAAAATGAGATGCCAAGTAGCCTTATTGGATTAAGTTATAGAAAATACCTTCAAGATCCTCATAGGTATGTCGGATTAATGAAAGAATGTATTGATCATAATTATTTTGATGTCTATTCGATGCCTCTAATTCTTCAAAAGTTATTTATCAAAAAATAAATTAGTATCTCCAAGATTGTTTTATGTGATATGTATGAACCCCAAAATAATTTTGATTGTACCTTAAAATCCTTAGAAACAATAAAAAAGAAATTAAAGCAATTAGAAACTGCAATTTTAAAGAAAAATTGTTTTCTAGGTTTTGATGGATATGTAGATTCACTGTATTCTGTGGTTCAGAATAGAAAAAATGCGGATGAATGGACTCGAATGAGCACGTTGAAGGATTTTGGCGAATTACTGATAGATGTTTCCGGAAGTTCTGCCAATGTGGAGAGAGTTTTAAAAAAAAGAATTTTTGGGGGTTTTGCACCTAATACGTGTAGAGCTATGAACGCATTGGGTACGAAGGTTTATTTATTAGCTGCTTTAGGATATCCTAAGTTAAATGAATTATACATCTCTTTAGGTAATGTTGAATCTTTCCCTATAGCAAATCCCGGTCAAACTTTAGGTTTAGAATTTGATGATGGAAAAGTAATGATTACTGATTTTGAACCCATCCTAAACATAACCTGGAAAACACTGATTGATATTATACAACCTGATAATTTAGTTCAATTAATCAACAATTCAGATATCTTAGGATTTGGACACTGGGCTTTAGTTCCAAATTTAAATGATATCTGGAAGCATTTCTTGAATGATCTCTTTCCTTCTATTTCTAATCTAAAAAATAAACTCTTTTTTGTAGATATTGCTGACATCAGAAAGCGATCCGCAAATGATATAAAAGAATTGATTAAAATTTTACAAAAAATTAATGATTATATTCCTGTACTACTAAGTGCAAATGATCAAGAGGCGCTTTATCTTTCAAGAATATTACCTAATGTTAGAAATTTAAAAAGTACTCAATCACTTGGTTTCATTGAAAGTGGGAAAAAAATTAATAGAGAAATAAATCTCTCTTACTTGGTGATTCATTCACCTCATTTTGCAACAATTTCTACAGAAGTAGATCACTATTGGATTACTGAAGGATTTACATCAAAACCCAAATTTACTGTTGGCGCTGGAGATCATTTTCATTCGGGAACAGTTTTAGGTATATCTTGTGGTCTCGCACCTCCTGAAGCAATTCTTATGGGCAACGCTCTAACGGCTATTTTTGTGCGAACTGGAAATTCTCCAAACTTTTATCAATTATCTCAATTTATAGATAGATATATGGAATATATTACTAATGACAATCCTAATTTTCCTTAAAATACAATGAAAAAAGTATATTTGGTTGATTATGATTCTTGTAATCTCCGATTCTGTGGCCGACAATGCATTAAGAGATGTCCCGTAACACTTTCAAATGCAAGATTAAAACCAAATCAGAAGAAGCAAGAGATCCCAATTTGGGTTCAAAAATCTACAAACCAAATTAAAATAAATGACGAAAGTTGCTTGAAATGTGGTGTGTGTGCCAATGTTTGTCCTCCAAAAGCCATCTATGTAAAGGGTATTTTAGAAGAGCCAACTGAACTGTTTCCTACTCATAAATATCCCAACCAAGAAGATGCAGATGGTTTTCGTCTTTATAATTTACCAACTCTGATCTCGGGAAAAGTATCTGGATTATGCGGTCCAAATGGAATAGGAAAAACTACTGTCTTAAATATCATTTCAGGGGAATTAAAACCAAATTTTGGAAATTTTAAATTAAAATCTAATCAAATCCGATGGAAAGATGTTATTAAAAAAGTAAAAGAAAGTGAAATGCGCAATCATTTTGTAAGCTTATCCCAAAATGATAGAAAAGTCGCATATAAACAACAAGTTCTACGCGTTTTATTTGAAAAATATAAAGAAAAGCAAGTAATCGATATTTTAAATGCAGAAAATGAAGTAAGTTCATTATTTTTCAATAAGATTCAAGAATATTTAGATATAAGCGCTATCGCTAATCGAATCCTTGACCAATGTTCTGGTGGAGAGTTGCAGAGGTTTGCTATTGCGTCCGTTCTTATTAAAGAAGCAGATATTTACATTATTGATGAGCCATGTACTTTTTTAGATGTACAAAAAAGAATCAAATTAGCCCAACTATTGCGTGAGCGTGTTCAAGGTTTTGGTAATGAGAAGCCATGTCCAATATTGGTAGTTGAACACGATTTAGCGATATTAGATTATCTTTCAGATGTAGTTCAACTGTTTTATGGTGTACCTCATCAATTTGGAATTATCTCAAGACCATTAACAACAAAAAAGGGTATTAACTCATATTTAACTGGTTTTTTAAAGGCTGAAAACATAGAGTTCCGAGAAAAAGAATATGTTTTTAAACGCTCAACTAGTGGTCGGACATGGAGCAAAGCGAAGATTTTTGCTCGTTATGGAAATATTTCAAAAACATTTGAATCATTTCATTTATCTGTGAACCCCGGAACAATTTATGCTTCTGAAATATTAGGGGTTGTTGGTGAAAATGGATGTGGTAAGTCTACCTTTGCAAAAATCCTTGCAGGTGAGATCAAACCTGATCCTGGATCAGATTTTGAAGGAATTCAAGCTTCTGTCTCCTACAAACCACAATACATTACACAAGAATCATCTCAAACTGTAAGAGATTTTATCATAGAACGCTCCCATAATTACAATTTCTCTGAAGAAATATTACGAATATTGTATAGACCTTTAGGAGTTGATAAATTATTTGATTTACGAGTATCTGCACTCTCTGGAGGAGAACTTCAACGTGTTTTTATATGTTCTTGTCTCGCTAAACACGCAGATCTATATATTCTTGATGAACCATCGGCATATCTTGATGTGGAAGAACGGATTCATATCGGTCAAATTATTCGTACTATTACAAGAAGAAATAATGCTGTTGCTATTTGTATTGAACATGACATTCAAATCGCTGATGCTTTAATTGATCGAGTTCTTCTTTTCACTGGAAAGCCAGGAATTCATGGAAAAACCATTGGACCTTTAAATAAACGCGAAGGAATGAATCTCTTTCTTAAAGAAATTGACGTCACTTTCCGAAGGGATACCAAAACAGGTAGAGCTCGATTGAATAAAAAAAATTCTCAATTAGATAGAGCACAACGAGCATCTGGGCAGTTATGGGGAGCGCATTAAATACAAAAATATTAGATATTTTGTAAAAAATCATTCAAAACGGAAGTGATTGCTTGGAGATCCATTAGCACTTCACTACCTCCAGCAAAGCTCACCTCTCCAGCTTTATGTGCGCCAGAAATTTCGATTGTTCCAAAAAGTATTCCTTTAAAAGTGTCCATTTTGGTAGTAAAGGATAATGAAGGATTATCTACATTACCTTCTCCATAATCAACTTTTCCTTCTTTGAATTTAAGCCAAAATTTCTTGTTTTCATCTGATATGATTATTTGTCCTAAGAAATCCATATCTAACATGGCCATATCATCTAATTCTTCTCTTAATCCTGCATTTTCTGATGAGACTTGTTTATATATTTCAAAAAGTTTGAGACAATCTTCAGACGTAGCATTACCATCGGATAATTTTGATTTAATGTCATTTAATAATTCTAAATTCACCATTTTTATCACCTTATAATATAGAAAAAATATAAAATTACATCTATATCAATTTATTTATCTCTAAATTTCAAATATTTTGGTAATAGAAACATTAAGAAACCTTATTTAAAGTTGAGAATTTTCTAAACTTGGTTAAAATGGTAGATTTGGAAAAAAAATTATTTGATCAATCTTGGACTTTCAAAAATAGAGAAAAAATCATCCAAAAAATGCAAAGTAGTCAATATGATGTTGTGATCATAGGGGCAGGTATAACAGGAGCAGGTATTGCGAGAGAAGCAGCAATGAGGAACTTAAGTGTCGCTATAGTCGATATGCAAGATTTTGCGTCCGGGACCTCATCGAGAAGTACAAAGTTGGCACATGGTGGAATTAGATATATCCCATTGAACGAAAGAGATTTAGTTAAGAGCGCTACTCGTGAGCGAAATTGGATGAGAGTTCAGATACCTCATTTAGTTAGACCAATACCCTTCTTTTTACCCGTTATTGAAGGAAGTAAGTACAAGAAACGTGATTTTCTAGGACTTACTAAAATCTATGATTTTTTAAGTGATGATAAATCAGAATTTACAAATTTTAAAAGAAGTAAGTCATATAATGCTGAAGAAATACATGACCTTGAGCCTGAATTTAATAGAGAAGGCCTTCAAGGGGGTGTAATTTATTATGACACAAACATCGATGATGCTCGTTTAACTATTGAGATACTTAAAGAAGCAATAATTCGAGGAGCAGACGCTTTAAATTACTGTAAGGTTACTGGATATACTAAAATCGAAGGAAAAGTCGTGGGGATAAAATGCAAAAATGTAGAAAACGATTCTGATTTTGAGATTAGAGCTAAGTTAGTTGTAAACGCAACGGGAATTTGGGCAGATAATCTAATAGAAACTTATCCCGATACTATTCCAAAACCGCTAATCAGACCAACTAAAGGAGTCCATCTCCTATACAAGCGTGAAAATATAGGGAATAATATGGCAAATGGTCTATATTCAAGCGTCGATAATAGATTTTTTTTTGTTATTCCAAGAAATAAAAAATATACACTTGTAGGAACAACTGATACAGATTATCGAGATAATTTAGAAAATCCATTTTGTACTAAGGAAGATGCTGATTACTTAATCGAATCACTAAAAAATTATTTCCCAAATGCTGAACTAGATTATAAAAACATCCTCTCTACCTATGCAGGTATAAGACCGTTGGTAATGCAAAAAGGGAAACCAGAGAGTGAAGTATCCAGAAATCACATTATATTCTTCTCCCCTGATGGATTACTTACGATAACTGGTGGTAAATTAACAGAATGGAGAGCAATGGCTGAAGATCTGTTTGTAAAAATTGAAGAAAACAAGATTTTTTCAAATATTAGTCGAGAACCTTACTTTAGCAGACAAAAGTTCATCATTACACTTGATAAGGAAGAGTGGGAAAAATATGTCGAAAGCTTAGGCATAAAACTGGGAAATGATATTTCTGACCATCTTTATCAGCAATATGGAAAAGGAGCTATCAAAATATTAGATCTGATTAAAAACGATAAATCATTAGTGGAAAGAATAATCGAAGAGAATGATTTCATTAAGGCCGAAATTATATACACTTTACGTTATGAGTTAACACCACATTTAATTGATGTATTTTGTAGAAGAACTGAGATGGCATTATGGATAGATCATAGAAGAGCGTCAGAAGCAGCTGAAAAAGTGGCAAAAATTATGCAAAAAGAATATTCTTGGGATGATGACACTAAAAGTAACGAGATAAATCGATATTTAGAATACATTAACAAAACCGTTTCATTTATTCATTAGAACCCTATATAAAAATTGGGCTAGGTGTGATATAAATAGTATTATAGTGTTATTTATCATAATAAATTAATAATTCAATTATAAAAAGTGAAATTAAGTGTTATATCAGTTAGATTTTACAGAAGCATTCTTAAGGCCTCTAGCAGAATTTTCAGGATTCTTTATTTTATTGCTTGGAGTTATTTGGATGATTTATGCTTTTTATGAAGCAAAGAGACGTGGATCCTTTAAAGAGAGGAAAGTTGAGGATTGGAATTTTAAAATTACTAAGTTTTTAAAAGTTCTAACCTATTTGGGATTCGTTGTGGGTGTATTGAGCATTCTTTGTGGTGTTGGAGGGTTAATCCTTGACCAAGCCCCTAGTGTTGCTTATGCTGCTAATACACAAGATGCAGTGAGCGTTTTTACCTCTGCATTTCTTATTATATTAGGCGTATTAACGTTTTTAAAACCTATCAATGATCTTCCTATAACTAGTGTTTTAGGGTTATTAGTAGGAACCTTTGTTGTGATATTTGCGTCTCTATCAATTCCAGATCAAGCTGTACAATTAATCGCTGTTTTTATTGACCCTAAGCTATTACTGATAATTTTATTCATTGTAGTGTTTGCTATTGTAGCATTAACAACGAAATTTTATATTGGTAGCTTAATGGCGATTTCTAAAGCAATATCCTGGCCACCTTTAGCATTTGTTATTGCAGTATTTTGCTTGCTTCAAGGCTTTCTCTTGTTAGTGATTGGTGTGTCCATAACGGGCTATTTATAACTTCCTATTTTAAAAAATCTTTATTTTCTTTTACATTTTTTTTGTTAAAAACATTTTAAATAAAGTAATAGTCATCGATTAATATTCCCAATTATATCATTATTAAAATCATAACCACAGTTTGGACACTTTTTATCTTTCGTAATATTTGTATTTGTAAAACTATATCCTCGCCTGCCTATAATTAGATGGTTGCAGTTTGGGCAGTAAGTGTTACTCCCTTTATTGTGCGGTAAATTACCAACATACACATAATTTAAACCTATATTTTTAGCGATATTATAAGCTCGATCAAGTACATCAAGAGGAGTTCTTTTTGTTGAAGGTGTTTTAAAATCAGGATGGTAAGCAGAAAAATGGGTAGGTGTATTTTGTCCTAAATTATTAAATATCCACTTTGATAATTCTTCAATATCATTTTTACTATCATTTAAATCCGGAATTATTAAATTTGTGATCTCCACGTGAATTCCATTTTCTTTGAAAAGTTTTGCGGTGTTTAAGACTGGTTGCACTGATTTAACACCACATATCTTCTTATAAAAATCATCTGACATTGATTTAATATCTATGTTTGCAGCATCTATTCCGACATTTATTAATTCTTGCGAAGCTTCTGGAGTAGAATAACCATTTGTTACTAATATTGTTTTTATATTTTCCTTCTTAAGCAAGTTAGTGGTGTCAATAATCCATTCATGCCATATCAACGGTTCATTATACGTATAAGCTAAGGTTTTTGCTCCACTCTTTACTACTTTTTTCACTAATTGATGTGGTTCTAATTCAATTAAATGCATCCCTCTATTCTTTAATCCTTCTAAATCATAAAATCCCTCTTTTCCATCGTCTGTGGGATTTGCTTGACTAATTGACCAGTTTTGGCAATTTTGACATTTAAAAGAACATCCTATTGATGCAATTGAATAAGCAATAGCACCTGGCCAAAAATTATAGAGGGGTTTCTTCTCAATTGGATCTAGACTGCCAGCTGATATCATAGAACCATAAATTAACGAGTATAATTCTCCATCAAAATTTTTTCTTGTTCTACATATCCCTACATTATCTGGTAGGATTGTACATTCGTTAGCACATACATGGCATTTGACTTTTTTTTCACCAAGTTTGTCAAATAATCTAGCTTTTACCTTCATGCAAAATCCTTTTGTTTAGAAATTTTCTTCTTAATTTAACTCTAAATATATAATAGATAAGAAATTTTATATTTCTTATAAATTAAAATGTACTATTCATAATAAAACACGGTTATTTAAAATGTCAAGAATAGAGGAAGCTCTTTCAAGGTTTAATGAAGATTATAACTGCGCTCAATCAATCTTCAGCACTTATGCCCCTCATTATGGATTGGATCAGGATCAAGCTTTAAAAATATCTACTGGGTTTGGAGGAGGAATGGCGGGTAGTGGTAGAACTTGTGGTGCTGTAACTGGAGCATATATGGTTATTGGATTAAAATATGGTATGGGAGTAAGCAAGGATGCAGAAGCCAAAGAAAAGACATTTCAAAAAGTCAGCGAATTTTCTGATAAATTTCAAAAGAATAACGGTTCAGTGATATGTAAGGAAATTCTTGGTTGTAATATAAACACCCCTGAAGGCATGGAATATTTCAATCAAAATGATTTATTAGAAAAAAAATGTTTAAATTGCGTGAAGAACGCAGCAGAGATTTTAGAAGAGATGCTATAGCATATGGAATTTTAATTAAAATATGTAGTTCTCCTTGTTAATATGCTTGAAAATAACGATGAATATTCCCAAGAAGAGTTAGAAACTCTACTTAAAGAAAAATTAAAAATTTTGAATGAATTGGAAAAAGTTAGTAAGGGTTCTAACTACTTTCAAGAACTAAGTGACATTGCCTTAATTCAGCTACAATTAGGACTATTTGAGGAATCCCAAAAAAACTATATGTTATGTTTAAAGTTTTTTCAATTACTGAAAGATAGATTAGGGCAAGCTTCAGTTTATGGATTATTAGGTACCCTTTTTCTTAAAAAAAAAGAATTCAAGAGTTCTATAGAAAATTTTAAAAGTGCTAATGATATATATTTTGAGTTAAGTCAAATTCCAGAACAAATCACCTGTTTAAAAGGGATTGGAGACGCACTATTCAACCTTGATCAATTAGATCAAGCATCTGACATTTTTTTTAAATGTAGCGCAATTGCTTCAGATAGTAATGATATATACAGTATTTTAGATTGTCTTGAGAAGCTGATATCAATATATGAGAAGCAAGAAGATTGGGATGTAGTATATGAACTCTATGGAAAAACACTTGAATCTTTTTCCAAGTTAAAAGATAACCAAGGAATGATAATATCGCACTTTAATTTAGGTATCATTAAGCGAAATAATGGAGATTATGAAGAAGCTATATATCAGTTTAAGATGGGAACCAATCTATCGATTGAATCCAATATTATTGAATTAATAATAAAAGGATTAAGTTATGTTGGTGAATGTTTTTTTTACCAAGGAAGATTAAACGAATCGAAAAATCAATATATAAGTGCTCTTCATTTAGCAGAACAAGTAAAATCTAAAAATGCAATTCTCCAGATTCAAATACTTTTGAAATCTTTTGGAATGAGTGATAGCGATATAGAGGCAGATTTAGCACTCTATCGCAGTAAAAAATTCACAAATAAAATATCCGAATAAACTAAAAACTTATTTTCCTTGCCCCTTTTTCATACTAGTAATCATGCAATCACGCTTAAAGAAATTAAAAAAGCAATCAGTACCACATAGTCATAAATTTACACCAGATTTCGATTCAGTCATATTTATAGTTCTCTGGAATTCACTGGGATTCTTCTTTGTAGATTTTATTTTGGTTTATATGATAAGTCAGGTTTGGGAAGGACCAGGTTTAGCAATTGGTCTTTACCCTGCGTTTTTAACATCTGGTGGTCTAATCAGTTCTCTATTTATTGGATATTTAGCAGATCACGTCTCTAAACAGAAATTAGTCATGATAGGATCCTTCGGACGAGGTTTATCATACATTGGTCTCTATTCTTCAATAATTCTCCAATCGCTTATAGGAATTTATTTTAGTTCATTTCTATTAGGTCTTGGTGCTATGCTTTTTTGGGTTCCCCTAGACACCCTAATATCAGAAAAATCTTCTAAATATCACCGTTCTTCTGCTTTTGGACGTAGAAGGTTTGCATTAGGCATTGGACAAGTAATAGGAGCAATTGTTGGTCTTACTATTTTTGGATTAGCAAATTTATTTACTCCTAATAACACATTGCTTATCTACCTCGCAATTCCATTATTTGGATTTGCAAATTTCTATGCTGGAATTAGATTTTTTCTAACTGTTGATGAAGAGAAGAAGTTCCAATATCCTAAAGAATCAATTGAGAAATCTGAGTATCCTTCTGGACCAAAAATCGATGACGCTACATCACATGAAAAAATCAAGCATTTATTCATATTAGGTACAATATTGTTATTTTTGGGTCTTATATTAGGGGCTATCAATGTAGGTATATATAGACCATTTATTTTGCCTATTATCTTTGAAAAAATGAATGAGCCCGCTACTTTAATTAGTTGGTTCTATCTTCCTGCAACTGTAGTAGGAACATTAATTGCTCCCAGATTGGGTGTTATTGCAGATAAAATTAATCCCTATCTTACTATCACTATAACAAGTATTATTGGAGGTATTGTAACATGGATTATCGTCTTTTTAACCACAAACCTATGGATCTTTTCAATTTTACTCATTATTGATAATACAATCATGCTTACATCTGGTTTTGTTTTAATAAATTTCCTCAGTCGTATTTCAGAAAAACATCGAGGAAAGATCTTCGGATTAATTACTACTTTCGAATCATTGGGAATGATCATAGGACCAATATTGGGGGGTCTTGTTTATGATATAAACTTCACAACACCTTTCATAATTTCAATCTTGGTTGAGTGGGCTTTGATCCCATTTTTCGTTTTTGGGATCTGGATTTTAAATCCACAGATTGTTGAAACTCTGGAAGATAAGACAAGTCAATAAATAAAAATGTGATAGGCAGAAATATATTTTTTAAGTTAATTAATTTTATATGAACAAACTTTTTTTATATTCAAAATAGCTTAATAAAACATAGAACCATTACAAAAAATATGCCAATTTGTCATTATTGTAAACGTGAGATTGAAATGGATTGGAAATATTGTCACCACTGCAATAAACCATTAATAACCAATATAGATATTGAGTTAAATAAACGCATCCAGCAGTCTTATGATGAAAGTCCATTTTATTACTCTGAAGTAGGGATCGAAGAGGAAAATTATGAAGTGCAAGCCTATTATAATGAAGAAATTGAAGAAAATTTAAAAAAAATCGAGCAAGATTTATCGGAAAAAGAGCAGTTGGGTGAATCTATTGGAGACCTACTACTCAAAAAAGCTAGTTTATTTTATAAAACGCGAGATTTCGAGTCTACTTTAAAAAATCTTGAACTTGCACTGAAAAATTTTAGTGAGGATGATGATTTATTAAATATTGCGATCTCACATAATGAAATTGGATTATTACACGAAGAAAGAGGTTATTTTGAGCAAGCTATTTATAATTTTGATTCTGCTCTTTCTATTTTAGAACAAATTGATGATCAGCAAAAAGTAATTCAAGTGTTGAATAATTTAGGGAATATATATTACGTTTTGAAAGAGTGGGAAGAAGCATATAATAAATATCAAACGGCATTAGATATTTCGGAAAAATTTGAATATGAATTGGATTCTGTGAGAACTTCAAGTAATCTTGTCGAGATATTATTTATTTTGAAAGATTACGATAGAATTATTAAAATTCTGAAGAGAAATGAAAGTTTCTTCAAAGATAATGAGAATATCTATGGAATAATTCAAACGCGTATTAAATTTGGAAAATTATACTATTATTATGGTGAAGTTTACTATGACCAATCCTATAAATTCTTAAATGAAGCTTTAGATTTAATAGAAAGGATTAAAGACCAAGTTTCAATTTATGATAAAGCACGTTTAGAGTGGGAATGTTACCTTTATTTAGGAAAATTAAATCTCATGTGGGACAATGATGCTAACGCTGAAGATTTCTTTCTAAAGAGTTTAAGTACAATCCGCACTTTCGAAATACAAGATCACATTAAAGAAGGAATAGTTTTAGAAGATATAGCAAGTTTTCATGCTTTAAGAGGAGAAGATGATAGTGCAATTGAATATTACAGTTATGCAAGTGAAATCTATGAAAAATTTGGTGATAAAGAAAAAATAGCAGAATTATCTACTAAAATTGGTAAAATATATTATGATTATGTCCAAAATTATATTAAAACTATTGAATATTATCAAAAAGCATTAAATCTATATGAAACACTAAATTCATCCAAACAAATAGCTATTATTCTTGAAAGATTAGGGGATGTTTCTATAGCTAATCAAGATATAGAAAGTGCAATAGATTATTATGAGCGTGCAAAATTACATTATGAGGAGATTGAAGACATATCTGAGATAGAATCAATCACTAAAAAATTGGACTCAATAAAAAAGGTTTAACAGATTCTATATTTTATTAACATAATTCCTCATAGATGCCTTTTACTTATCAACCTGTTATTAAATTTATCCACTTTATAGCTTTCTGTATTGATCCTCTTCCAATTTTTACAAAATAGTCAAATCACGTCATAAATAGGATAGAGTATAGGTATTTAAAATTAATTTATAACATCATTTTGGGAAAATTGACACAAATGAAAAAGGTTAATAAATAACAAAATTCAATGTATTATAATCCAATTTAACTAAAACCTTGTATAACCAAATTAATAATTAAATTAAACAGAAAGGAGAAAATTATGCCATATTTATTTACCTATAATATCTTCCCCCCTGATCAAGCAGAAAATATTTCGAAAGCTTATTTAAAAGTGGTAAAAGAAGAACGAGCTGAATGGAGACCGTTAGCAAAAGAAGTAATATCTAACGCTGTCAAAGGAACTCTAGATGGTATGAGTGTGATTAGTGTTTACGATGTAAAGGAAGGAAAGCTAGACGAAATGATGGCAATCCAACAAAAACATCTACTTGTTTATCATGATATCCCGGGGTATCGATACAGGATGGAAGTTCGATTTAAAGTAACTGAAGCCGTAGAAATGTTAGGGATGAAGTTCCCAGAATAAATCAAAATTAATAAGTAACTCTTTTTTTTATTTTTTTAGTAAATAAAAATGGAAAATCTAATGACATATCTTTTCGTGACTAAATACAGATGTGATTCTGATAAATTATCAAATTATTACAAATTCAAAATTAATAATAGTATACACAGTCAAACCACAAATTTTATTATTAAATGCAATTTTATTAAACACAATATTTATATCGCTTTGATGGAGTAGAATCTACAATGGCGGAATCAAGAATAAGTTTAAAGAAAAGAATGGTTAGAAGCTTTTTTCTCGCATTCGAAAAAAAAGAAAAAACTGAAGAAGATATTGAGAGCGAATTAATCACAACAGGAATGAAATATATTCAAATGAAATTACCTGTAGAAAAAATTACACCTGAATTTGAAGCAAAGATAAGCAGCAAGATTGGACATAATGTTATTCAAGCCAAAATCCGAGAAGCCGTTGAAAAAGATCTTCAAATAGTCACAGAAATTTATAACAAGTCCTGGCTTACTTCTAGAACTCCCTTTCGACCTATTGAGAAAGGCACATTAAAAACTATATTTCAAGATCAAGATACTATATTCTTAGTAGCACGAGTTTATGGTATTGATGGTGGATTTGTTATTCTAGATTTGGAAGGATCTAATAAAGAATTTGGTATTATAGCTGGACTTGGAATTCTTCCACGCTTTCAGAGAAAAGGTTTGGGTACAGTTCTTGGAATGGCTGCTTGGAATCATTTTAAAAAGTTGGGTGTAAAGGAACTAAGATGTGAAGTCTACAAAGATAATAGTATATCCTACAATTTCATTTCCTCACTAGGATTTGAAGAATTTGGTGTAAAAGTGTACCATAGTGAAGATTTTAATCTTGAGTAAAGACAAATCAATAAATTTAGAAGAATAAAATTAATTTTATAATACTTCCAGTAAAATTACAAATTACTCAAATTGCTGCGAATAACTCGTTCGATATCATCATTTATTATATTCTTGTTTCTTAAAATAGAGATTCCTTGTTGGATCTTCTTATCGAGGTTTTTATCCTCAAGAATATTTTTATTTTCGCATGAATATTCGAAATTGGACCTAAGAGCCATATCATCTTCAATTTTTTCATAAATTTGATTTTTAAGCATTACTATTTCTTCCGAAATTTCAGTATAGATGTTATTTGGATCTTGATTTACAATACCAGGAAAAACTAAACGCATTTTTTCCTCCATAGTATCATTATCTTCTATAAACATCGCATATAACGGCATGTAAATCCATTGAATGGGTCTTGAAAAAATTTCAGCTTGATTATCATTTAATGACCAACTTATGAGATCCCTTGCTTCTTGTAAACAATTACCTTGCTTAGTTTTGATTATTGTCTTTATTTGAGAATAGAATTCCTCAATTTGTTCTTTAAAAATACTGATTTCGGATATTTTTTGGTGTTTTTCGGCTTCAAATTCTGATAAATGTACATCTCGGGCTTTTAATTCTGAATTAAGTTTTGTATTTAAATTAGCTAATCTAGTTTTGGCTTGTTCATCAATTAGAGGACCACGCTCCTTGATTTCAATAAATTTTTCCTTTAATGATGCTACTGTATCTGAAAACTTTTGACCTTCAATTCTTAAGTACTCAAAATGATTTTCAAACGTGTCAACCAAATCTTCAAAAACTCGGCTTTTGAGAGTGTCACTTTGCGTAAACATTTTATTCTTTTTAATCGGTTCCCCAAGTTGGTATTCTATTGTTTTAAATAATACCGAAATTCCTTCAATTAATTTCTTCTTTTCATTCACTTTCCATTGCTCAATTTTATCTCCTTCTAAATCAAGTTGTTCTCGTACTTGAGAATTGTCAATTATCTGAGTTGTTTTAGTAATTTGTGAAGAATATCTTGTTTCAATATCTTTGAATTGAACATTTAGCTCAATTAACCATTTGTCAACTTCTTTCCCAATTAAATCAATTTGGTTTTCCCAGCGTAAAGCGTTTCCTTTCATGTAATCGATCATTTTTCGATATTTATCAGCAAGGTTTAATGCTAAATCTGTAGATAAACCTGAATCTAAAGGCATATAATCTGTGATCGGTTGATAATCGATTAATGGTAAAAGTTTAGCTAAAGTTTGCAGAAACCCTGGATTAACTAGGCTTTCAATAATCAATTTTTGGAACTCAGATTCTTCTCCTTCTCCTATCTCTTCAGCTTCCAGGTCTTTATATGTTAGTACTTCATGAATTTTTGAAAGTTGTTCAATTTTAGTTCGATTTTCTATATTTCTAATTAAATGACCGATTAAGGGTTGTCTGGGAGGATTAGACAATTTTCCTTTTCTTGAAAACAACATCAACCCATCCAGTATGATATGGGTGCTAACCACTCCTTGAATGCATAAAAAGGGCCATAATAATCGTGAAAAGCTAGTTATTTTTTCACTATGTTTTTTATCCTTAGTTAGTAAATAAAAAGCTAACGCTAATTCGTCATTTTCATTAATTGGGGGGATATTTGAATGTGCATTGAATAACGTCAAGAGATATTGACTACCATGAATAGACAAGTTTTTTTCGCCTCAAGTTTTATTTTAAAGCTAATTCGACCTAATGTATTATTATATTATTCAAGTTAATTATCACTATAAATTTTATACTTTTATTCTATTGCTTTCAAATAAAAAAAATGATAAGGTAAGATCCTTACATTATTTGAATCATTTAAGCTGCTCATAGTTATTCGCAATAACTATTAACAATAGAGACAGTAATATTAGAAGTGGTGATAATGTAGCGCTTACATGGGGAAAATCAAGCGAATTGAGTACTCCTTGTAAAATTCTACCTAAGAAGTAAATTAAGAATCCAATTGCGTTTAATGCATAAGATCGCCTTAAAACACCAAAAGTTCGCTTCGCTAATGATAAATACAAGAATGGAACAATAGCAACAAAGATGGGTAATAGAATGAAATTTAGAACAGCTCTTCCTGCGGGGTATCCAAAAAATGTTAAATCTAAACTTGACAAATTTACCACAGATGGATATCTATCTACAAAATCAGGATCCATGAAAAGTGAATCTGGCAAGATAAGTGCTGCTACTCCAATAATAATCGGTACGATAATTAAAACAAGTTTTAAAGTTAAACGCACATATTTCTCTCTAAGGAGACCTTTTAATTTATCTTTAAAACTCGTTCCACTCTTAATCTCAATATTTTCAGCTAAAGGTGGAAATACAAGAATTCCTAATATTACCATCAAGCATGCTATTCCAACCCATGTAAATAACGTAGCGAATCTGTACAAAATCATCAACAAATTAACTAATTCTGCATCACTCATTGCGATTACAAATTCTGGAGCATAAAAATAATATATTATGAAAAAAACTCTTCCCACCGCCAGGAATAAAAATAATAATGAAAAGAATAACCAGTACGCTTTTTTGGATGTTCTAAATCGCATCAATAAGAAATAGAAGAAAATTAGCACATAAAAACCAATTATAGCATAATATAAACCACTTTCTATTCCACTCCAGATAGTGAAAAACTGAAAAGGTGTGTCTTGAAGTATCATGATTAACAAATAATTAATTTAAGTATATTTTGAACTGACTTAAGTCAGTTAATATTTATAATAATATCTTTTGGTAATATAAAAATTTATTTTATTACTTTATTCTTAAAATACAAATATTATCCATTATTTTAAAAACCAATGCGTTGGAGTGATTTAAAAAATGAAGATTGAAGATAAGATCGAAACGTTTAATTCTTTGATCAAAAGAAGGGGCTTTATATGGGGGCCCTCACCAGAGATTTATGGAGGGCTTTCGGGATTTTATTCTTACGGACCAGCAGGCATGGCACTAAAAAACAATATCTTATCTATATTCAGAAGAGAGTTAAGATATTTTGGTTTTGGTGAAGTAGAATGCCCTACTATAATGCCTGAGATTGTGTGGAAAGCTTCTGGCCATTTAGAACGTTTTATTGATCCGATTTTAAAATGTTCAAAATGTGCTAATCTCCTACGAGCAGATAAATTTCTTCAAGAAATGTTCCCAGATCGAATGATTGATGGGATGTCTTATGAAAAAATGGAGCAACTTATTTTAGATAATAAAATTTCATGTCCCAAGTGTGATACTCTCTTTGGAAAAATCGAAGAATATAACCTAATGCTCAAAACACAAGTAGGTGCAGGAAATACTGTTTATATGAGACCAGAAACAGCAACAACAACTTATCTTCTATTTAATCGCTTAGATCAAGACGCAAGAAAGCAATATCCTATAAGAGTTTTTCAATATGGAAAAGCTTATAGAAATGAAATTTCACCCCGGCAACACGTTCTTCGCATGAGGGCATTTGATCAGTTTGAATTACAATTTTTTATAAGTAAAGAACAGGAAATGCAATTTGAAGATTATGAAGATATTAAAGATGCTGTTTTACCACTTCTGGATTGGAAAATGCAAGATGATAATTTGAGTGAACCAAAAATGACCTCACTTCATGAGGCTATATCAAATGGAACATTGAAAAAACCAGCATTTGCTTATTGCATGTATTTAGGATACTACCTTACAAAGATCTTAGGATTTACTGAAGATAGTATAAGGTTCAGACAGCACTCCCCCAATGAGAGAGCTCATTATGCTGATGATGCCTGGGATTTAGAAATTGAGACTAATCAATTTGGATGGGTTGAAATATGTGGGATTCATGATAGAACTGATTATGATCTTAAATGCCACGGGAAATTTGCAAATGAAAATTTTGAAATCGCAATGGGATCAGATCCAAAAAATAAAGAAATACCTCAAATCCTTGAGATAGCTTTTGGTCCAGATCGAATTATTTATACGTTACTTGAGACTTTATTTGAGGTTGAAGAAATCAAAACAAAAACAAAAGTTGACCAACGGATTGTCTTAAAATTGGGTTTAGAATTAGCTCCAAACACGGTAGCAGTTTTCCCGTTAAAAAAAAATGAAGAAAGAATCAAAACTCTAGCAAAGAATATCCATAAAAAATTGATTGAAAATAGAATTAATTCTTTTTATGATGAAAAAGGAGCAATTGGGAAATTGTATCGTAGACAAGACGAATTAGGAACACCTTTTTGCATTACGGTTGATTTTCAATCGCTCGAAGATGAGACGGTTACCATTAGATATCGAGATTCAATGAACCAAGAACGTATTAATATTCCAGAAATTTCAGATTTTTTGAAAAAAAAAATAAACCAATAAAACAAATTGACATATCTCTAAAAAACTGAAGTTTGCAGAAAAAAATTTTAAAGAGAAGAAAATTTTTTAAAAAGATACATAGTAAAAAAAAATAAAATAATAGCTATGAAGAGTTTAGCATGAATACTATCACTAATATTACACCTTATTTGAGGAAGAATGATAAACGAGACAATTATAGAAAGATTTTGTCTCTAGTATTAATAACTTTTATGATAATCAATTTCGTTTACTTTTCACGTGGTAATTATCAAAAAAATATACAAATAGTTGAACTTCCTGCTCAAGATTTTTTTGATGAGAATGAATCGGATTTAAATCCTTCTGCGGGGACTTCACTATTTCAGGACCCTTTTACAGTTAATTTTGAAAAAATCCTGCAATTTTTTGATGGAAAATATCAAACTGACTTAGAAATGGGTGTAGATACCTATTTTAGGACTGGAGATGCATCAGGAGTAATCACAGATGATACAGTATATCCAGTTGATACATTAACACTTTATAATACTCTGCTGCGCAAAGATTTAGATTGGATGGAATTATATGACAATTATCTAGCATTAAAAGCATCTCCCTTTTGGTATGATGGGGAAGATAAATTTTCATATGGTTTTGTAAGTTCAGTCGATAATTCTACTGGGCAAATCAATGATGATCGAAGATCATTAATTGATAATTTGATGCCAATTTCAATGCTTATTGAAAATATGGGTGATAATATTGCATCCTTATATAGTTCGGCTCCTGTTATGTATCCTAAAGATTCGATTGAAGAGATGTTTTATTTAATAAATGCCTCACAATTTTGGGATGCTAATAACTTAGGATTTTCAAAATACAATTCTACTGCTTTTACCGAAAATAAAGACACAAAAAGCAATTTGTATGCAATTTTAGCTACCCTGCAAATTAGGAATGCATATGAACGATTAGGTTTAAATCCAACTATTAAGAATAGAGCATACGAATTAGCTAATATGACAATGGATATATTACTTAATAATATGTGGGATGATTCTGAGGATGGATTTTACCAATTTGCTAGGGATGATTGGGATGTAGTTGGATTGACAGGAGCTACTTACAAAAATTTGGATGTGAATGCATTGGGAATCATTACCTTGCTTGAGTATTGGTTAGAAACGGGAATGACAGATTCAACATTATTAGATAAAGCAATAGCAACTTATGAAAAAATAGAACAATATTTAGAATATGGCTCAACTAATTCCTATTATTATAGTGCTTCCCGAATTTGGCTCTCTGTTCTAGACCAAAAAGTTGATCTTGAAGCAAATTCTCTCTTTATGCTTGCTTGCTTGAAATTATTTGAATATACTGGAAATTTAACATTTTACAATACTGCCTTTGATCTTCATAATACATTTGAAAATAATTTTTATGACTCTTCTGTTAATGCATATGATAA
>JAGXNQ010000032.1 GCA_019894955.1 Promethearchaeota archaeon
TAACAGAATTATCAATATATTCCAGAGAGACATTGAATTCCTTTACATAATCCTCCCAATCATCAAAATATTTTTGTAGGGTATTAGATACTCCTTGGGAGGGCATAAAAAGTGGAATTTTATTTTTAATGGTGTCTGGGAATATTAAATTTAAGATTTGATGAAAATTGTTGTTGTTATAAGGAGTTGAAAATAAAATTATTCTTTTCATTGGTTTAATCTAATAATAAAAAGGTAATTTTTTAATTTATTATATATAACTCTTACAATTATGTAAAAACTTAAATTTTATTGTCGATTTCACTTGCTTCTTAACTTACATTGATTGGTTTACTTTGTCAGTTTATTATCACCTTTCTTTGAAAAAATTATTATTTACAATCACAATATAATAATATTTTATCTTTTTAGATCATTTATTCTTGATTCTTTTCTGATTAATTGCATTATGTCGCGATTTGATATAACATTGGTGTTATATGTTAGGATTTAATAAAAATATATTTTGTTATGATTGATTCTGATAATATTTCAATCGATTTTTATCGTTTTCGATCATTACATTTAAATATGTAAGGTGATTAAAAATTAATATCAAAAAAAATAATATTAGGTTTTAAAAGTGTATTCATTCTCACGTTGAATTAAGAATAGGAGGTATTTAATCTAATGGCAGATATTATAAAAAGCTCAGACCTGGATCTTAATTTCATCAAAGAGCTCTCTAAAAATGAAGAAACAAAATCAATCTTGAGTTGTTTTGAATGCGGCATGTGTACCGCGAGCTGTCCGGTCGGGGAGCAATTTTTATTAAATCCCCATCAAATAACTAGGTTGGCATCTTTTGGAGTGAGCAATCAAATTTTAGACGAAAAAATTCTCCGTTATTGTTTAACCTGCAGAACTTGTCAGGAATATTGTCCTCAAGATGTAGATTTTATTGAGTTTATAAGATTGGCCAGAACCCTTTTAATAAAACGGGGGATTAAATATGAAGAAACCCACGATGGAATCCTAACTCTTATTTCTGAAATTCAAGCCAATCTTCCAAATGGTTTTAAATTACCATCTGAAGTAATACCAGAGGGGTATCAAACATTAAAGGAGGGAAAAACTGCGTATTTTTTAGGCTGTTTACCAATTTTAGACGTCGTGTTTGATGCTTATCAAGTAAATCTGTTAGAAATTGCCCAGAATGGTATAAAGATTTTGAACAAAGTGCTTGAACAGCCGCCCGTAGTTATTGAAAATGCAAAATGTTGTGGACACGATGCCCTGTGGAAAGGGCATTTTGATACTTTTAAGAAATTAGCAGAACACAATGTTAATGAAATAAATAGATTAGGCATAGAAACTATTGTAACTACTTGTGCGGAATGCTATCGCACTTTAAAAGTGGATTATCCTAAATATGTTGAAAATGTTAAATTTAACGTTATTCACCTTTCTGAATTAATAGCTGAAAAAATTAAAAACGATGAATTGATGTTTTCAGAACAATATGATGTAGAACTTACATATCATGATCCTTGCAGACTGGGAAGACACATGAAGGTCTACTCTCCCCCTAGGGTGATACTTAATTCAATGGAAGAGAATGGAGTAATTTTTACTGAGATGGAAAAAACTCGCGAATACTCCACATGCTGTGGAGTTAGTTGTTTTATTAATTGTAACGATCTATCGAAAGCTTTACAGATGGATAGGCTTGTTGAGGCAAAAAATGTCGCAGATTTATTAATAACCACGTGTCCAAAATGCCAGATTCACTATAGCTGCATGATGCATGAAAAAAAGGAACAGCCATCAGATGTAATGAAACTTGAAATATCTGATTTAACAAATTTAATTGCGAAAATGATGGGATTGTCAGAATTTAAGCATGAGGAAGGAGAAAATAAAGGAGTTAAGAAACAAATCGAAGAGAAGAAATACGTGAATCTCTATCTTTATGACCAATAGAGATCAAAAAAAAGTTTGGAGGGAAAAACGTAAAATGTTAGAAAAGGAAAAAAATAAGGAATCCATTAGGGTTGGAGTGTTTGTTTGTCATTGTGGTACAAATATAGGTGGTGTAATAGATTGTAGTGCTCTTGCAGAATATGCAAGGATGTTAACAAATGTCGCATTTAGCGAAGATAACCAATATACATGTGCAGAAACTGGTTTAACAAGTATTAAAACAGCGATAAAAGAAAAAAATTTAAACCGGATCGTTGTGGCATCATGTACGCCTAGAACCCATGAACCTTTATTTCGCAAATGTGTTTCCGATGCTGGGATCAATCCTTACCTTTTCAACTTTGTTAATATTCGAGAGCAATGTTCTTGGGTCCATATGGATTATCCTGATGCTGCGTTTGAAAAAGCAAAAGATCTAATTAGGATGGGAGTAGCTAAATCAATAATGCTACAACCTTTAGAGATGATAAAGATTGGTGTTACCCAAGAAGCAGTGGTGATTGGCGGGGGCATTTCTGGAATGAATACGGCTCTTAGTTTAAGCAGGCAAGGTTTTAAAACTCATTTAGTAGAAAAAGAATACATATTAGGCGGTAGGTTGAACTCTCTTTATAAACTATTTCCACATGATACAGAAGCGTCAGAATTAATAGAGGATGTTAAAACTAAAATAAATAATTCAAAAAATTTGAAAGTATATACTGAAGCTGTAGTAAAGAGTGTTGATGGATATATTGGAAATTATAACATTAAAATTTTACAGCTTGATAGAATAATTGATTTAAAAGTAGGTACAATCATTGTCGCAGTGGGGGCTTCATTGTTAATACCAGAAAATCTTTATGGATATGATGGTAAAAGCAGAATAACACAACACGAACTCGAATCTAAATTAAAAGCTGAGGAAAAAATTTCTGATAAAATAGTGATGATCCAATGTGCAGGTTCTAGGATTAAAGAAAGAATTTATTGTTCGAATGTCTGTTGCATGACGGCTTTAAAAAACGCATTAATTATTAAAGATAGAAAACCAGATTCAAACATTACGATTTTATTTAGAGATATATATGCTCCTGGAACTTACGAAGATTATTATAGAAGAGCAAGAGAGAGTGGAGTATTATTCATAAAATACACCGAGGATAAATTACCTATTGTAGAGGAAACTCAAGTGAAAGTATTTAACGAGTATATCGGAGAAAAGATGATTCTTCCATACAATTTACTTGTATTGTCAACACCCTTAATTGCCAATTACGATAACAAAGAACTTTCTCAAATGTTAAAGGTTCCTTTGGAGCCCAATAATTTTTTTTTAGAAGCTCACGTAAAATTACGCCCCGTTGATTTTGCAACAGAGGGGATTTTTGTATGTGGTTCAGCAAAATGGCCAGTCGACGTTTCAGAATCTATAGTTCAAGGTCTTGCCGCTGCATCTAGAGCAAGCACCATTATATCTAATAAAAATCTAAATTTTTCTGGGTCGATTGCCGAAGTTGAGGAAAGTAAATGTAATGGATGTGGTGATTGCCGAGATGCTTGTGTATATAATGCTGTTGAAATGGTGGAGACGAGAATTGAGTTTAAGGCAATTAGAGATTCATTTATACCATCTACAGCTTTAATCAAGCATAAATCTAAAGTAATCCCATCAATGTGTAAGGGATGTGGTGTATGTGTTGGAATTTGCCCTGTAGGTGCTTTATCTTTAAAAAATTTTACAAACGAACAAATAGGAGTCGAAATTGAATCTTATTTATCATAATGAGGGAATGAAAATTGGTTGAACAAATACAAGAAACATATTTTCCAAAAATTCTCACCTTTCTATGTAATTGGTGTGGATATGCTGGTGCTGATTATGCAGGAGTAAGTCGTTATCAATATCCCCCATCTATCAGAGTAATAAGAGTAATGTGTTCAGGAAGAATTCAACCTTCATTGATCCTTGATGCATTTAATCGGGGTACCGACGGTGTCATGGTTTGTGGATGCCACATAGGAGATTGCCATTATATTTCGGGTAACGAATATGCTGAAGAGCGAGTCAAGAAAACAAAAAAAATACTAGAAATGTTAAGAATTGATCCCAATAGGTTAAGATTAGAATGGATATCTGCGTCTGAAGGAATTAAGTTTGCCGAGGTCGTGAATGACTTTACGAATCAGCTAATCTCATTAGGACCATTAAAAAAGGAAAGTTAGGATGTGATAAAAATATGCAAAACTCTGATTCTACAAAACAGGTATTAGTAATAGGGGGTGGAGTAGCAGGAATATCTGCTGCTTTGGATCTCGCAGATCAAGGACACTCAGTTTATTTGGTTGAAAGAACGCCTTCAATAGGTGGAAAAATGGCCCAATTAGATAAAACTTTTCCTACCTTAGACTGTTCAATATGTATTCTGGCCCCTAAAATGGTTGAATGTGCCCGTCATCCACAAATCAAGCTTTTAACTTATTCCGAAGTGAAAAAAGTTGATCCCATTGATGATGGATCTACATTTAAGGTAAAAATCGCGCTCAAACCTCGATACATTGATGCTTCAAAGTGTACTTCCTGTGGGACATGTGCGCAAAAATGCCCTTATAAAAAATTTCCTTCTGAATACGAACAAGGTTTGAGTAAAAGAGGGGCAGCCTACATTCCATTTCTCCAAGCAGTTCCAGCCGTGTATCTCATTGATGAAGAAAATTGCACTTATTTTAAAAATGGAACATGTAAAGTGTGTGAGAAATTTTGTCCGGCTCACGCTGTAGATTTTGAACAAAAAGAAGAGGAATTAGAAATTGAAGTGAGTTCAATCGTCGTCGCTACTGGTTTCGATCTCATGGATGTGAGTGCATTAAAAAGGTATGGATATGGAAAGTATCCAAATGTAGTAGTATCAATGGAATATGAACGAATAATGTGTGCGTCAGGACCAACGCAGGGCGAGATATTACGACCTTCTGATAGCAAGCATCCTCATAGAATTGGTTTTATATTGTGTGTAGGATCGAGAAATTCTGGTTTAAAACCCTATTGTTCTAAGATCTGTTGCATGTATGCGACAAAAGAGGCAATAATGACGATGGAACATCATCCAGATGCCGAAATTTTAGTGTTTTTTAATGATTTGCGGACTATTGGAAAGAATCACGATGAATTCATTGAAAGAGCTAAGAAGGATTATAAGGTCAGATATGTCAAGGGATTACCCAATAAAGTCTACGAAGATCCAGAAACAAAGGATATCGTAGTAAGGCATACAGATTTTGCATCTGGTGAAGTTAATTTTGAAAGAGTTGACATGGTAGTGCTATTTCCAGCAGTGATACCTAGCATTGGAGCAAGAGAATTGAACGAGACTTTGGGAATAGAAATGGACGACTATGGTTTTATTAAGCCTGCATCGCTAGCAAATAACATTGAAACCAGCACCCCTGGAATTTACACATGCGGATGTGCTCATGGTCCAGAAGATATATCTACTTCTGTAGCAGAAGCAAGTGGTGCTGCTAGTAAAGCTGCTGGTAGATCATCAATAATTACAGTTGATGTAAGAGAAGAAGAGATTATTGAAAAAGAAGTGTTAAAAGAAGACGATCCTAGAATTGGGGTTTTTGTTTGTCATTGTGGTTCTAATATTGCAGGTTTCGTAGATGTTGAAAAAATTGCTAATGAAATTGAAGCAGTTCCCGATGTGGTCTATGTAGAAAGAAATTTATATACTTGTTCGGAAGAATCTCAGAATAGTATACAGGCAGCAATCGAAAAACACGATTTAAATAGAGTAATAATTGCAGCATGCACACCCAGAACTCATCTCCCGTTATTTCAAGCCACGTGTCATAAAGTAGGCCTTAATCCCTACCTTGTTTTATTTGCTAGTATAAGAGAATTAGTAAGTTGGGTTCACATGAATGAACCTGAAAAAGCTACTCAAAAAGCGAAAGAGCAAATATTAATGTCAATAGCAAAGTCCCGACTCGTAGAACCATTGCAAAACATTGAAGTTGAGGTGTTGCCAGTATCGTTGGTAATTGGAGGAGGAATAGCGGGTATGACCTCTTCGTTGGCATTGGCGAAAAAAGGAATTAAAGTCTTTCTCGTGGAAAAGGAAGAGATCCTTGGAGGATTCGTTCGCAAATTGAAATCAATAAATACAGAAGGGATTTCATCTGAACAACTCCTCACTCCAATAATTCAAGCAATAAAAACAAATCCTAACGTAGAAGTGTTAACTTCCTCTACGATAAAATCCGTAGGTGGTTCAATAGGGAATTTTCAAGTGACTGTTAAGCAGAATGGAAAAGATAAAGAAATTGCTGTAGGAACCATAATTGTTGCTGTAGGAGGACAAGAATTTAAACCTAATGGATATTTCCGTTATAAAGAACAAAATAATATCTTTACAAATTTAGAATTTGAAAATTTAATTCGTAATAAACAGTTACAAAAAGACGAGGCAATTGCTTTTATTCAATGCGTTGAATCTCGTAAGGACGAAGGAAGAACCTACTGTTCATTGACTTGTTGCACCGAATCAATTAAGAATGCGTTAACTATTAAGAAATCATATCCTAATTCTCCAGTTTTTATTTTATATCGAGATATGAGGGTTACTTATGAAGAAGAGATTGCTTATAAAGAAGCAAGGGAATTGGGAATCAATTTTATCCAATACAGCCAGGATAATCCTCCCATTATAGAAAATGTAAATGATAAATTAGTACTTGAAGTGTCTGATATTCTAACAAGAATGAAATTTGAATTATCTTTAGATAAAGTCGTACTCGCCACCCCTTTAATCGCCTGGGAAGAAAATAAAAAATTATCAAAGATGTTAAAAGTACCCATAGATAAGAATGAATTCTTTTTTGAAGCTCATCCTAAACTAAGGCCAGTTGATTTTGCGACAGATGGGATTTTTATATGTGGTACTGCTCAAAGTCCTAAAAACATAACAGAATCAATAAGTCAAGCTTTAGGAGCAGCTTCTCGAGCTTTAATACCCTTAATGAATAGGAGAGCATCAGTTGAGGGTGCTACATCAAGCTTACCTGAGTTCAATAAGAAATTATGCACGGGATGTGAAGTTTGCATAACAATATGTCCGTATAAAGCTATTAACAAAAATGAGTCAGATGAGATCGAAATTAATCAAATACTTTGTAAAGGATGTGGTGTATGTGGAGCAACATGTACCAATCACGCTCTAATAATTAAACATTTTACAGATGAGCAGATTATATCCCAAATGAATTCATTCATGGAAAAACTAGAAGTAATTTAAAAATAAAAAAAAATCCAGTTAAGAATAAATCATTTGTTTAATTTTTTTTTAGCACTATAGCTCTTTTATCGTTAGGAAGTTTTTCACTTGCATATCTTAAAATCAATCTAGTGAACTGATCTTTATTTCTGATTAGATAATTCATTATAATATCAGGTTTATATTTTGAGCATGTCTTAAGAAGCCATCCTATTCCTTTTTCAATATAATTCGACTCGACATCAGTTAACATCTTTTTTACGAGGTTAAATACATATTCTTCCTCGAAATCTTTATGTACCATGGTATTTTTAAGCAAAATCACCATTGAAGCTCGTTTGATCCAAAGATTTTCCGAATCTGACCATTCATTTATAGTATTCCTTGCTAGGAATTCATTTCCCTTTTTAGCTAAAAATGGACCGACCACTCTGATGCAAGAACTATCACACATGCTCCAAGTATGACAATGTTTAAGAATTCCCTCATAAAAAACGTTGATAGTATCTGATGAGAAATGTTTCTTAAATCTATTTAAGAACAGGAAAGCAGCGAATTTATATTCTTCAATGTTATATCTTGAGAGAAGCCTATAAACTTCGGTCGCCTCTTCAAAAGTACAATCAAATTTCTCATGTATTATTTTAATGATTTTCTCTGTATCAGCAACTTTTAATCCGAAAATTTCATAATCCTCTATGTCTGGATTTATAATCCTATGCATTCTTTGCTTTTGTTCGCTTTCTAAAGTTGGTTTCTTCTCTTCTAATTGCGTTTTTATTTCATTAATAATCTTTTCGATCATAAATAATGTTCAATTCCTCTTTTTTTGGTTAGATCTTTAGCATTTTTTATAAAAGGTTCTACAATATTAATTACTTCAGAATTGAAGTTATCCAAGGATTTTAGGGCACCTCTTTTATATACATCCAGAATCGATTCCTTAAGATTATTTAAATTTAACCCCGCCCATTTCATATTATTGTTTGATTTTCCATGTACGACGGAACCAATGTATTCTTCATTGAGGAGGTGTTCTGAAACTTTATAATTCCATTTCCTATAATCTTTAGGTATCCATCTTTTTACTCGAATGGGAATTTTGTAATCATTGGCTAATTTATATAACGTGGAATGCATTTTACGAGCATATTGAGCCGGTGGATAATTCTTTCCTTTAAATAAATCCAATATTGGTTTTACAACCTCCTTGTATTTACTGTTCTTAAGCTTATCAATGAAAAAATTAGCTTGGGAATCTCTTAATGTTAAACCTGGTGAAAATAATATGAAATCCGCTCCCGCGTTTTTGGATTCTTTAATTACACCTTCTATATTATCATCATCATCTTCTAAAAAGGGGATTATTGGCATGAAATAGGTGCCAACTTGAATATTAGGTGCATTTTCTTTAATATATTTGAGAGCCTTGAGTCTTTCTGAAGTGGGAGAGGAAAAAGGCTCCAGAAAATTAACTAAGTCTTGATCCATGGACGTAATAGAAAATCCCACTGTACACCATGTATCTTTGGCTATTTTTTGTAAAATATCTATATCTCGGGTTATTAATTTGGATTTTGTTGCAATGTTTATAGGAAATTTATATTTTTGAAACACTTCCAATAATTTTTGAGTGTTTTTTATTTCAGCTTCAATAGGTTGATATGCATCACTTACACCTCCAGGACCCACTACATCTGGAAGTAGAGTTCGGGACCTTCTAATTGTTTGTTCTAAAATAACATCAAAATTGGATTTTACTATAACTTCATTTTCAAAATCTTGTTCCAGATAATAGCGGTTGCTTCGCGCATCACAATAAATACATGCATGACCACACCCAGAATAAGGATTAGTGGTATATCGTGCCCAAAACCAAGAATCAGGATATTTAAGTTTATTTAGGGCTGTCTTAAATTCTTTATAGATTATTTTGATATTATTTGTCATTGTAATTAATTTAATAAATAGTATTCTTCTAGAGGAAAAAAAACCATAAAAGCTTAGTGCAGACTAAATAATGTAATATAAGTGAAAAAACGCCCAGTAATATTTAAAAAAGTGATTAAAAATTGGAAATGGAACCATACTAACGCCGGGCGTTCTTTCAATATCTATATACAAATCTGTTAATTTATATCTATCGATAATAAATTATAACGGATTAATAATATTGGTAATACTCGTAATCCCCGTATTATTAAAAATACTCTAATTTTTTAATAAATTGATTTTTGGGTGATATAAAAAAAGAAAAATCACTATGAAATACCATTTGAGGATATTTTATCTTGGTGTTTTTTTTTGATAGGACAATAAATCCCCCCTTGATTAACAGTTCCGAAACATGCATTGCAACTTGTACAATAGGCAGGATCAAGGTTGCCACTTTCCCATCTATTGGCTAAATCTGGTTCATACAGAAATGGTCTACTCATTGAAATGAAATCTGCGATTTCTTCCTTTAAAAATTGGTCAGCGGTTATAGGATTTCGAATTCCCCCCATAAAGATTAAGGCACAGTTAGCCATTAAAGGTTTTAACTCCCTTGCTACGCATGTAAAATAGTTTTCTTCATCAGAACTCTTAATGATAGCCGCAGGAAATGTTTTATTATTTGTCAAACGTGGATTTGTTCTCCCTGAAGAGGGCTCGATTGCATCTAATCCTAAAGATACTAATTTTTTCGCAAATTCTTTCCCTTCTTCAAATGATAAGCCTCCATTAAGATTATCGTGAGTATTTAATTTGATCATTATTGGATAATCTTTCCCAAGTTCATCTCTTAAGCCATGATATATTTCTTCTATTATTCTAAAACGTTTTTCCATGCTTCCACCATATTCATCATTACGCTTGTTTGTAAATGGAGAGAGGAAATCACTTAATAGATAGCCATGGGCACCATGAAGCTGAATCATGTCATAACCACATTCATAAGCAAAAGTTCCTGTTGTAATAAAAGAACTCACGATTTCTTGAATTTCTTTAATAGATAGTTCTCTAACTAATTTAATTGATCCAGGTACTTTTATTGCAGAGGGACCGATTAACTCATAACCATCTCTAATAATATTACTTCCTGTATGGGCAATTTGTGCCGCAATTTTAGTGTCTGATGTATCATGAATTGTTGATACTAATTTTTTTTGTCCGACCTTATAGCTTTCATTATAAAGGCGTGTCATTCTATAATTCCCCGCACCACGTTCATGAACACCAATATAGCCTGAAATGATTAATCCTATCCCTCCTTCAGCAAGTATTCGATAAAAATTGATTAAATCTTCAGTTACATAACCGACTTCATCAGCTCTAGCTACCCAAGTAGCTGACCTCACGATTCTATTTTTAATTTTAATGCTCCCGATTTTGCTAGGACTAAATAATTTTGTCAATTCCATAATAAACTCCTAAAAATTTCCTATTTCCTATAATTGAGATGGTAGAATAAGTTTTAAGATTTATTCTTATAATTTCACACAAAAATATGATTTTCGTGAAATCATCGTTTCACGATCAATTTAAGTCATTGAACGATCACATTAACCGTTCCCTCTTCATAAATTCAGATTCATTTAAAATTGATAATAGTGATGTTAAGTATATTTAACGTTCCATAGGAGCTTATTAGTAGCCTTGAGCTTTTTGTTCATTGAATTGTTCGAAACCTTTAAATACTTATGTTAAATATAGTAACACAATAAATGATCATTTTTTAAATCGATTGGTAGAAAGTTAATGCCACTCGATAAAATGATTTTTAGAATTTAACATTCAAAAAATTGGTGGAAAAAAGATGAGTAATGAAAAAAAATCATATGAAAGTAGTATTTCTAGCTCTTATAAAAACAAAGAATTGCTTAAAATCACGATTTTACTTGGGTTTATTGCTACAGCAGCATCGATTTTAACATGGTGGATTATGTTTATGATAATTACCGACGGTATGGAGAAACCTGGTGCGGTTCCTATTGAAGTGACCTTTTTAGTCTTCATTATCTCTTATGTCGTATTTATAGCGATAATAACTCTCAACTTTCTCTATAATAAGGCATATATCAAGAATTTTCACTACAAAATATTAGAGGATCACATTGTCATTAAGCACGGAGTTTTTACCAAAATAGTCGCTACTATTCCCTACAGTAGAATTCAGAATATTAATATCGTAAATGGTGTGTTTGACAGGTTATTTAAGATTTTCACGGTGAAGATTGAGACTGCAGGTTCAAGTGTAGCAGCAGCAAGTGCTCAAAAGGGTCATATCAGGCCTGAAGGCTATATTCCTGGCTTGAAAAATCCAGAGATCATTGAGAAGAAGATTAAAGAGATGATGACGAAGTATTCAGCAGTTCCAAGCGGTCTTGAGGATAAGATCTTTAAACCTGAAGAATTAGCGTTTGACAATTTTATTAGCTATATCCTTTCAAAAATGCGGGAAGGGGAGAAGTTAAAGACCAGTATAACAGAATTACGCGAAAAAGCTAATATCTCTGCTGCTGACTTAGCCGAGAAGGTTGGGGTTCCACTTCAGACGATTAATTACTTAACTGAAGGTCGTTATAACCCAAGCCTAGCATTAGCCTATAAGATAGCTGAAGTACTACAGTGTAAAATAGAAGATTTGTTTGAATTAATCTAAGAATTCAATTTTTTTTTAAATTATTATTAAAATCATTAAAACTCTAGAAGGAGTAACGGATTGGTGAGACCCTATGAGATTTAAAAAAAAAATCGTTTCACGAATAAAGCAATTCAGGGAGGAGTTAGAACTGCCCCAATTAGAATTAGCGAAACTTGTAGGGGTTTCTCGCCAGACAATTTATTACTTAGAGCGGGGTTCATACAATCCATCCTTGACGATATCATTTAAAATATCGGAAATATTGAAAAAACCGATCCATGATATATTTTATCAAGAACCAGTTATTAAGGATATACTAGAGGGTAAATCATTAGCAGAACTAAGGGAGATTGCCGAAATAGCATGTATCAACCTTGAAAAGCTTGCTTCCTTAAGTGAGATAGATGACGAACAACTAACAAAAGATTTTAAGGAGGATACGTTAATTAAAATTGCATTAGAACTGGGAATAGACTTCGAAGATCTATTTGAAAAAGAAGCCGAAAATTAAAAATCTTTTAATTCCCAAAGTCGTTCACGAGTGTACAATGATTTCATATAATCAGTTACATCAGATTAAGGCAGTAATAAATTTTGACATCAACAGGTAAATTAAACTTTAAGTACATTTCGGAAATATAATATCCTTATCTATATCAGGAATTTTTAAAATAATCCAATAAATTAATCAGTTGTGTTTCAGTGAGACTTTTTCCTGTAGTAGGGAGATGTGATGGAGGGGTTCCAAAATGTTAAAAAGTTAGTTAAAGGAATATGTTAGTTATATCTTAATTTTTTTTAAATAGAGAAGTATCCATAAGAAGGAGCTTCCAGTAATAATACTAACAGCTATAGGTATGCTAGAATATATGATATGTTCTTCAAAATTTGTTATAAGTACGGGAATGTTCATAATAATCGAGATTAAATTTATAATAAACATTATACTGAGAATCACGATAAGGCATGATAAACTAGCAAATTTTAAACCATAAATCCTGCTACTAGTCATAATACAGTCTGTACAAATATCAATTTCTCCCTCAAAATGCTCTTGAATAATTTCCTGACCACAATATTTACAATTTGACATTTGACTCGATTTGGATTTTTTTGTATTAAATTAATTTTATTGTAGTGTCAAATAAACTTTTGTCAAATATTTTTCAACCGTAATAATAAAGAGTAATTACAGTAAATAGCTTGGTGTTTAACCAGAACAAGAATCCTTCACAAGAAGAAAAAACATAAAAAAAAAAAGACTTTATTATTATAGTTTAGGTGGATGAGATTCTGCCCACGTTGAATATTTCATAGCCATTAGTTCAAAATTCTCATATAATCGAGGTCTTCCCCAATCTTTTCTTAATCCATGAACAACGTCCTTTGCTTTTTCCCAAAGCATGCCCCCAAACAGATCATAAACAAGGTCTTCACTAAGTAATTCGTTGTTCACAAGAGTACCTACAAGTTCTCCATAACCAAGCATATTAGCCATGTAGCCATAACCTTCACTACCTACCGGGTATTTTTTCTTGAATTCTTCGTAATCTTTTGCTTTATATTGTGTAAAAGTCCATATCTCAGCTTTTTGATATACTTTATCCTTTTTCATCATTGCTATTAGTTGGAGCATTAATGAAGCATCTTCTTTTGTTGGTTTTGACATTTTAGTCACCTATTAATAAAAAGGATAGTTTCCTATTTAAGGATTTAACAATAACACTCCTTTTGTACATTAAATATTTTATACAAAAAGAGGATTATAACGAATTTCTTACATCTTATTTCTTATTTTAAGAATATTTCTCGATTTCATTGTTTTTTACTATAATAAAATGCGCCCTCCGGGGATCGAACCCGGCTCCTCGGGTTGGAAACCCGAGATTCTAACCACTATACTAAGAGCGCGGTTTTTTTCTTATCATACATCACCTAAATTTGGAACAATTAATATGGGAAATGTTATGATGATAGAAGTACAAAATTGAATAAATGATAAATATTAATGATTAAAAAAAAAGTTTCTCATATTAATACAATATTTGGGATTTTGATATTAATAGTATGCTAAGAGATTTCCATTATAACTTCATAATAAGTTATGATCCTACTAATAGCAATCCATGCATCTAGTGAATATTGAGAAATAGATATGATTTTATCTGTTAGGTTTAAAATTTTTTTTGAAAAACCCCCTTTTTGAAATCCTCCCACTATAACTACGTAATTTTGTGATTTTGGATTTAAAAATAATTCAGATTTATCTTTAATTATATTTCCTCTACTAGAAGATAAAAAAACTTCTGAATTTCCAAAGGAGTTGATTAAATCTGGCAAATTTTGATGTATTTCTGTAATTAAAGGACTTTCTTTAGCCACAATATCACCTTCAATTAGAAGTTTCGTCATTAATCCTTTAAACCTATTATAATTTCGTGAAATTTGAATTTCAGGATTGAATTCGAAAATCCTATCTTGTACGGTATGAAGAAAGAATCTTAAATGACCACTTTTATTAGCAGGTGAACCCAAAGCATTTAAAATACAGCTATGAGCAATATCCGGTCTACCTCTTCGTTCATAATTGGGTAAATTTGCCATGGCTACGTGATGCAAAGCAGTATCTAACAACTGTGATGAAAAATTCCTTTTGATTAGGTTTTTTGTTATGGCCGGATGAGCTCTAATCTGTTTTGGGATGATCTCTAAACCAGAATCCACCAAAATTATAATTAGGGTCATATATCCTCATCAACTATACTATTTTCTACTTTTTATGTAATATCGAGTGACCTGATTGCATTCTAAACAAGTCATTGATACATGGGAACCTTTACCTTTTGAATGAAGCCTTGTGCGGCAATTTAATCCAGGATAAAGAAATTTCTTACAATGATGACAAGTTCTTTTTTTCCATTCATGAGGGATCTTTATTTTAGCTCTTTGAGAATACTTTCTAGCTAAATATGCGTATCTATTGGCTAATTGCTTGTCAGTAGGGAAAATACTATGAGCTAATTCATACAAATAAAGCATTCTTGTTCGTGCTATAAGTTTGATAAGCCCTTTATTATTTTTTTTGGCTTTAGGCATTTTACTGAACTTTTATTACTCAATTCTATTTTCAATCAGATTTTATTTTTCCCGAGTATGATAATTTTTCCACGAACATCTAAAACGTAGGATTCGGTTAATTCTGAAATATCTTTTGCTAACTGTTTAATATTAGATTTACTTGCTACAGTTTTTAAGGCTCTAATCTTAATTATTTTGTATCGTTTTAATAATTTTAACACATGGCCAATAAACTCATCAGTTATACCCTTTTTACCTAAATTGCAATGCGGTGATGCTAATAATACCTTCTTATACTTGTCTTGATAATCCATTTTCCTAAAAATGTAAAATTTCCATAAAATTTTTAATTTAATTCGACTTTTAAAATCTATTGTATTAATAATTATACTTATAAATTAAAGATTAACATGTCCATTTATGTCATAGAACCAGATAAACTTATAGCAGTATTAGCAGAAAAATTAAAAGAATATCCCGAAATCAACGCTCCCGAAGGTTCCGAGTTTTGGAAAACCGCCTTCTTCAAGGAATTAGCTCCAATTGATACAGAAAATTTCTGGTATATTCGATGCGCTTCAATTTTAAGGAAAGTGAAGAAGAACGGACCTATTGGAGTAAATCGCTTGAGAAAGGCTTATGGTGGTAGAAGTCGGAAAGGTAAAGGGTTAAATCATAGTGCTAAAGGAAGCGGTAAAATAATTCGAGTCGCTATTCAACAATTAGAGAATGCAAATTTGCTTGATAAATACGAAAAAAAAGGGAGAATTGTAACTCCAGAAGGTACTAGCCTTTTAGAAAGGTTAGCATATGAGATTTTGAGAAAATAAACACTTAATAAAATCAAAGATTTGGGCGTTTTTCCATGAGTGACGAAAACGAGTTAGAAGATATAAGAAGAAGAAAATTAGAGGAACTACAAATGCAAGCAATGCAGCAACAGCATTCTGAAAATCAACAGAAGGACTATGAAAACAAGAAATATTTGGTCATGCGCAAAATTTTGAGCCCAGAAGGAAGGCAAAGATTAGAAAACATTCGTTTGGTAAGACCTCAATATGCTGAGCAAGTAGAACTTCAATTAATCCAATTATATCAATCTGGTCGGTTAAGAGGAGCTACACCTTTGCCAGATAAAGAATTTAAAAAGATTTTAGAACAACTTAGCTCAATGGAAAACAAAAAAGAATATAAAATTAAAAAGTAAACTAGATGATAAAGATGGCACGAAATAAAGATTTACCTTCAAAAATAAGAAGAGGAAAAAAAATGAAGCAAAGCCAATCAATACCAACATGGATTACCAGAAAAACTGGGGGTAGTATTAGATCAAGTCCATACTCAAGAAGACATTGGAGAAATTCACGACTAAAGAGAGATTAGGAATGTATTATCTTATTAATGTAATTAAGGTATAAATAAGTGACATAGAAAGAAGTGGGAAATAAGAATGGCAAAAAAAAAAGCGAAAGATATTAGTTTGGATGATTTAGAAGAAGAATTATCCGAAACTGAAGAAGATGAGAATATTGAAGAAATCGATGAATTTAGCATAGAAGAGGTTACTCCTGAAGAAGGAGTTAGTCAAGTCTTTGAAGAAGAACTCGAAGAAGAAGAGGAAGAAGAAGTCAAAGAAGAAATAATTGATGAACGAATTTATATAATACCTTTGGCAAAAGCTCGTAAAGGGCCTCGAAATAAGCGAGCAAATAAAGCTGTACGCTTCTTGAGAGAATTTATGGAACGGCATTTCAAACCAGAATCACTGGTAATTTCTCAAGAAGTCAATGAAGCAATATGGGCAAGAGGCATCCAGAAACCTCCACGTAAGCTTAAAGTAAGAGCAACTAAGAACATTGAAGGTTTAGTTGTTGTATATTTGAGTAAATAATCCTCATTCTCATTTTCTCTAATATGAGAAAATTACAAATTTTTTATAGCCTTTTGATTATTAAGGCCTCAACCAAAAATTAGCATACATCTTCTAGAAAATAAAGAGAGATGCGTGATCAATTATGGCTGATTTATCATTGATTAAGTTCTGTATTTCTGATGACTTAGATACCCTTAGCGTGGAAAGTGCTAAATCCAAAGTCATAGAAAACGGTGGTATCATCCGAGAAGATATAACCAATGATCTTTGGTATTATGTTACTAATAAATCAAATGCTAACGATGCACATTTCACCAAAGCTAAAGATTTAGGAGTTATCTTTTTGGATGAACAACAATTTCTTAAAATGTTAGAATAACCTTTTTTTCCCTTATTTTTCAAAATTAAAATTAAAAAAAAGATAAATTTAGTATAATTAAATTGGTCTTGGTAGAATAATGTGGGATGGATATCCAAGCCCGATTAAAATAGAATTATGTGCTATGTATTTTTGAAGATATTGATAAGAATAAATTTCTTGTGTACTCTTATGTTTGGATTCGCAGCAGGTTTGTGTGTTCTCATTTGTTTTCTTTAAATAAGTGATTTACATCTTAGAAAATCTTTAAATATAAGATTTACATCTTATAGCATATAAAGAGAGATGAGTGATCAATTATAAAAGATTTATCATTAATTAAGTTCTATATTTCTGATGACTTAGATACGATTAGTGTTGAATCTGCAAAATCTAAAGTCATAGAAAACGATGGTATTATCCTAGAAGATATAACAAATGATCTTTGGTATTACGTTACTAATAAATCAAATGCTAAAGATGCACGTTTCACCAAAGCTAGAGATTTAGGAGTTATATTTTTGGATGAACAACAATTTCTTAAAATGTTAGAATAACCTTTTTTTCCCTTATTTTTCAATATGAAAAAAAAAATTAGAAGGATACGTGAGTATCACTCATATTAACTAATCGGGGTAAAATGATTGAAGATTCATATCCGGGTCCTACCAATAAGGTATTATTAGCAATATTTCTATTAAGGTAATCATAAGCTAATGGAACACCTGTGTTAGGGTTTGCAGCAAAGCGGGGATAATTTGAACTTGATATAACTACTCGAATTTTATGTCCGGGTGCAAAGTAATATGCTGAAGACCAACAATCTACCCATAATTCATATATATCCTTTTGGTCTCCTGACATTAATAACTCAGATGTATAATTATCACGAAATCTTACAGTTAGAGATCCATCTGTGACTAACATTGATCGCCCATCAGGATAAACATCAGAAATTTTCACAGTAAAGTCTGTGTCAGTGCAATTAGAGCTTACAAATAGATGCCCATAAATTCTACCTACAGTTTCAACAGGATCTATTAATGTAGGGGTTTCAAAAAGTAAAACATCAGAACGGCTTTCCATTGATCTTTGATCCATTGGACCTGTCAGATCAAAAGGTTGATTTTGACCTCCCAAATTCTGTACGGGAAATCTTGGATCATAGAGGAATGAATAGTTATTATTTATTCCAACTGATGTGTTACTGAGTCCACCACCATTAGTAAGATACCAAATGTCATCCTTATGATCAAGAGGCCAATCATAAGCATATCTCCAATAATTATACTTGCTTGAAAAAGTATCTACATCTCCCATTAAGTAATAAGCTACTCTAGCACCATCCCAATCGGCTGGTATGCCTAAAAGTGCATCATTAAAGACTTCGGTATCCCAGTCTAATATCATATCAAATCCATCAGAATTATCTGGATAAATTAATTCTCCTTGTTGACCCCCATATATCGAACCATGAGTCCAAGGTCCCATAATTAATTTTTGGTGTCCTCTTGCTTGAGAAGCTCCCAAATCATCATATCCGATATATCCATCTATGGTACCTTGTAAAAAGTGGTCATACCAACCTCCTACGTGGATTCCATAAGCCGTTACGTTAGAATAGTGAGGTCCTAAAGGTATTGATAAAGAAGTGGAATTGTACAAAATTTCATTTTTTGGGATATATTTAAAAAGAGTATCAATTTGATATCTCCAATTAGAGGGAGCCACGTCTTTTACCCACGTCTCAACAGATGATTTATGATAGGATCCTTGAAATATAGCATGATCAAATAATTCAGGAGTTCCAAACCAAAGCTGTTGAGCCTTTAATCCATCAGGTCCCATTCCAGCATAATAATATTCATTAAGACATAAAGCTGAGACACCCGCACTAGCGATTTTTCCATTACACCATGATTGCGCGAGCATCCAATCAAGTGTGTCTACTCCATCTAAATAAGACTGGGTGAATAATAGAAATCTGTTGTCACCTTCAGAATCATAAGTTCCCCTCAAATCTTGAATAACAATGTGATAATCTTGTATTGCGTATATTGGTAAATATAAATCATCAGCCCACCCTGATTTACCATAAGGAGTTCGTATTAGTATAACAGGTTTTGGAGCACCAAAGGATCCTGGAGCAAAATAGACATCGGTAGCTAATTTAACATCATCTCTCATGGGAACCATGAATGTTTGTTTTTCTTGAAATTTATAGACTCCCGTTCCTATTATTACCGTCACAGGGAAAGCAATCAAGAATATTAAAAGAATATACTGCAAAATTTTCGGAATTTTCTCGATACGCCTTTTACTATATTTTTCTAAGATTTTAGCTAAACTCAAGGAGGAGATTTTTAATCCATAATAAAGAAAACCAAGTAAACTCACTCCAATAGCCGTAATAGAAAAAATATCTACTTCGATAAATGTGTAATATAAAATTCCTATAAGCGGAGCCAAAAAAGTTAACAGTTTTCCTAGTTTTCCCAATATTTTATTTTTTCTTTGTTCAGCAAAATTTGCAACGTATTTTCCACCCATCATTAAGGAATAAAAGCTAATAAACACAGCAAAAACCAAATGGATTGTTCCAAAGAGTATTATAATCAATTGTTTTAAAATGAAAAAAAAAGTCTCTTTTTGAGTAAATAAAGTTTTTCTATCATCAGTTTCACTAATAATGCTCTTATGATAATATAGAAAATAGGTGATTGAGTAGAATACTCTGCAAATTAACAACATTGGAAGGTTTTCCGTAACCATGTCTTCAAATCTTAAAAAACCAAGCTCTTCTAGAAAATAAAAGAAAGCAATAATCCAATTTATCATAATTCATAATTGCAGTAAACACACTTATAAAGATTTATGCCCTTAATATTAAAAAAAAAAAGATAAATTTAAGTTTTGTACATTTAGATTGGTCTTGGTAGAATGACGCGGGATGGATAAGCAGGTCCTATTAAAATAGAATTATTTGCAATATATTTTTGGAGATATTGATAGGAATAAATTTCTTGTGGTGCTCCTGTGTTTGGATTCGCAGCAAAACGTGGGTAGTTTGAACTCGAAATAACAATTCTAATTCTATGTCCGGTGTTAAATTTATATGCAGTTGACCACAGATCAATATCTACTTCAGCAAAGTAGTTCAAATCTCCATTTAAATCTGGGGCTGTAGAATTAAATCCATCTCTTCTTGCAGCATTTATTATACCATCACTAATTAAGATAGACCGTCCATCTGGATACACATCACTAATTTTCACTGTGAAATCAGTATTTGTACAATTTGATTTTACGTAGAGATGAGCCCATAAATGTCCTATTGTCTCATAAGGAGATGTTAAAATAGAACTTTCAAATTTTAATACGTCAGTTCTATTTTCGATTGAAGTTTGATCATATGGACCAGGTGGAATGAGTAAATTTGTTCCTCCTAGGGTTGGTACCGGATTTCGAGGATCATATAGATATGAATAATTTGCACTTGACGCTGGCATAGTATTATTTAGTAAACCTTCTCCAACATCAAAATACCAGGTATCATTTTCGTGAGGGAGAGGCCAATCTTTAGCAAACCGGTAATCATTCACATCTGATGATTGATCATTTAAGTCTCCCATCATGTAATATGCAACTCTATTACCTGTCCAATCAAATTGAGTTCCTAATAACGCGTGATCAAACAGCTTTTGTTCCCATTCTAGATATAAATCAAATGCACTTACTGATTTAGTAGGGAAGAATAATTCACCTTGCTGTCCTTCTGCAGGAAAACCATGAGTAAAAGGA